>DASZPI010000787.1:0-9635 GCA_035550355.1 Pirellulales bacterium | reverse complement strand
GATTGCCGGAGCGCACCAAAGTGTCCCGATCGCCAACAGCACGACGCACCTTAACGGTCGATTGACAAACGAGCGACGAACCACGCGTTGATAGAGCGCATTGGCCACGGCTGATTCCTTTGACATTCGATCGTTACCTTCCGTTCGCCACGAACCTCACATGACCGCCGCGGCCGACGCCGCCAGCTCGCGGAAGCGGCGCGTCGGCACGCAGACCGTGTCCCAGCGGGGCGACAGCACGCGGGCGTGCAGCGCGTAGTCCTCCAAGGGCACGGCGACGAACCCGTACACGCGATCGTCCCAGGCAAACAATTCCTCGGCCGGCAGCGGGGCACGGTTGCCGCGTACATTGTAGGCAAACACGAACAGGCCGCGAAAGTCGCCGCCGAACTTTTGCTCCCACTGCCGCAGGCTCACCAGGTCGTCGCGCGTCGACCAGTTTTTCCAGTACGCCCGCTTGGCGCCCGAGGGAAAGCGGCGGCCTTTCACGTCGACCAGCCAGCGGAAGCCGAACCGCGTGCTCACGATGAAATCAAGGCTCTTGAGCGAACCGTCGCCCAAGAGGCTGCGGCGCGTTTCGTCGACCGCCACATAGGCGACGCGATGCTGGCGCAAGTACGCTTCGAACGCGCGCTCGTAGTGATTGTCGCGCTTCATGCCTGGTTTACTCTTCGCGGTTCGTGATCGATGGCAGTGTGTTCGCGCCCGGTGACAACTAGGTGTCACTGCCGGCGCAACCGCCGCGGTTAACCAGCGATCACTTCGCGCAACCGGGCGACGAGCGCCGGCGCCCCCTGATCGAGCGCCAGCGGCAGCGTATCGCTGGCGCCGGTGCGCAGGTTTTTTACCTGGCAGGTGCCGGCCGCGAGCTCGTCGTCGCCGGCCACCAGCGCCGCGCGAAACCCGCGCCGATCGGCGTACTTCAACTGCTGGCCGACGCGCTTCGCCTCGGGATACACTTCGACGCCAATGCCTGCGGCACGCACGCAAGCAGCCAGTCGCAGATAGTCGGGCAAGCGGTCTTCGACGAAGTACACCACCATCACCGGCGCGGGAGTGGAGACCTTGTCGATCATGCCCAATTCTTCCATCGCCGCCAGCAGGCGGTCGAGGCCCAGCGAGGCGCCGATGCCCGGCAGCACTTGCTTGGTGTAGAGGCTGGCGAGATTGTCGTAGCGGCCCCCCGAGCAGACGCTGCCGATCGTGGGCAGGTCGTCGAGAAACGTTTCGTAAATCGTGCCGGTGTAGTAGTCGAGCCCGCGCGCGATCGACACATCGAGCCGCAAGCGCTCCTCAGGCACTCCGGCAGCGCGCGTGGCGGCGACGAGTTGCCGCAGTCGCGCAATGCCTTCGGCCGCGGTTGCATTGCCGCCGAAGTCGCGCTCGAGTGCAGCGAGAATTTCGCCGTTGCTGCCGGTCGTCGCGGCCAGGGCCAAGATCCGCTCAGCCTGCGAACGTTCGACGCCCGCCGGCCCGGTCATCTCGGCGAGCACCGCCTCTTTGCCTTGCTTGGGCAGCTTGTCGAGAGCGACGAGCAGCGGCTTGGCGCGATCGGCGAGCCCGAGGTCCTCGAGCAATCCGTTGAGCACTCTGCGATTGTTCACGCGGATCGTGAACCGCTCGAAGCCAATCGCCTGCATCAGGTCGTGGATCACCAGCGCCGCTTCGATATCGCTGGCGTTGCTCGTCGTGCCGATCGTGTCGAAATCGCACTGCATGAACTCGCGATAGCGGCCACGCTGCGTGTTCTCTCCGCGCCACACGCTGGCAATGTGATAGCGCTTGAACGGCGTGCCGAGCACGCCGATGTGCTCCGCCGCGAATCGAGCGAAGGGCACGGTCAGGTCGAACCGCAACGCCACATCGCGGTCGCCGTGATCGTGGAACCGATAAAGTTGCTTGTCGGTTTCGTCGCTTCCCTTGCCCAACAGAATCTCGGCGTATTCCAGGGCCGGCGTGTCGATCGGGCTGTAGCCGTACGAGCGATACACGCGCCGCGCGGTGTCGATCAACCGCTCGCGCGCGATCATCGCCTCGGGCAGGTAGTCGCGAAAGCCTTTGAGCGTGCGCGGGGTGATCATGGCAAGAATGCCAATTGCAAAATGCAAAACAGAGATTGCCATGCGCCGCGCGCGAGCGTTGGTCGGTCGGGCCGCCTGTTGCCTTCGGCAATTTGCATTTTGCACCTACCCCAATACGGGCAGCAACTCAGGCTTCGGGCTGCGAAACTGCGCGGGGTCGTCGTTGGGCCACATCGCTTCGGTGTACTCGGCAATCTGATCGGGAGTTTCGAAGTAACGGTCGTACACGTAGCGGTCGTCGAACTCGCAGTTATCGGTCGAGTAATCGCGACAGATCTGCGGGCGCGTGTGATAGATGCCGCAGCGCTGGTCGGCCTGCAAATGCTTGCACTTCATGTACACCAGCAGGTACCACGTATCGTCTTCGGTAAAAATGCACGTATCGCCGTGCAACACGTACCAGCGAATGAAATCCATGTCGGCCCGCTCGTCGGGCGTGTCGATCGCCAGCGCGTAATACCGACAGCACTTGGCCGTACAGTGATCGCACAACGACTCGCCGGACTTGAGGTCCTCGCGCTTGAAGGTCGGACGCAGTGCAGTTGCCATCGGGCGGCCTCGAGAACTTGTCGAAGTCGTGCAACGTAACAAACCAGCCGACGGGCGAATAGAGGGCCCAGCGCTCGCCCGACGATGCGCGATGCGGTATTGCTCGACGCCTCGGCGGCGGTCGGCGGCTTACGCAGCCGCCAGCACCAGCGCCGTCGCCTGACCCAACGGCGTGCGGCCAAGCACGAGCACGCGACGCGGCCCCTCGGGCGACGGCTCGCGCAACACGCGCACGGGGCACGCCGGATCGGGACTGCGGTAGTTCAAGGTCGCCGGGACCGCGCCCCGGCCAAGCGCCAACACGGCGGCGATCGTCTCGATCGTTCCGCCGGCGGCAAACAGGTTGCCGAAGTAGCTTTTCAGTGCCGTGACATGAGCCTTGGGCAGCGCGTCGCTTATGGCCTGGGCCTCGATTGGATCGTGTTCGCGCGTGCCGGCAGCATGCGCGAACACGAAATCAATGTCGCCCGCGTTCAGGGCGGCGCGGGCCAGCGCCTTGTGGATCGCGCGCACCAACCCCGCGCCGGGCCGATCGGCGGGCACATCGCAGCTCGAGCCCCAGCCCAGCACACGGGCGTGCACTGTCGCGTCGCGCCGCCGCGCATGGCCGGCCGATTCGAGCACCATGCAACCGGCCCCTTCGCCGGGCACCTGGCCCGCGCGGTGACGATCGAACGGGCGCGAAGCGTGCTCGGGCTCGTCGATTCGCGCCGACAACTCGTATGCCAGGCGATGCCGCAGCCAATCGAGGGGCTGCAGTCGCGAGCTGGCGCCGCCGGTGAGCACCACGTCGGCCATGCCGCGCTCGATCAGGCTTGCCGACTCGCTGATCGCCAGCGCGCTGGAGACATCGCCTTGATAGGTCGTATTGCAGGGGCCGCGCGCGTCGTGGGCGATCGACACGTGGCAGGTGAGCATGTTCGGCAGCAGCTTGAGCATGTTCAACGGAAAGGTGCGCGGCATCCCGTGTTCTTGCCAGCGATCGAAGTGAAACTTCCCTTCGACCATGCAAGGGCCATAGGTTTGTGCCGAGTCTTCGATCAGCGGATTGATCGTATCGGCGCCGAACACGCTGGCCAGCCGATCGGGATCGACCGCATTGGGGCCGATGCCGGCGTGCTCGCGGGCCAGCCGCGCGGCGGCCAGCGCCAACTGCGAGTCGCGGGCCATCACCTTCAGACTTTTGCGCGGCGTGACGTATTCCAGCGGATTGAAGTCGCGCACCTCGGCAGCCAACCGCGGACCCAGCTCCGGCAGCGATCCACACAACGCCACGCCGCTCGTGCCGCCGCTGAGGCTGCGCCAGAACGGATCGACCCCGATGCCGATCGGGCTGACGACCCCCAAGCCAGTGACGACGATTTCACGATCTGCTGCCATGCTGTCCCGAACCATCGCCAGCGCGATTAATGTTCCGCCGTGCGCGTGGTCTGCGGTTTCGGGACGATCACGTCGCGCACCAATCCGATGCGCTCTAAGGCGCGAACCGTCATCCAGGTCACGTCGAACTCCCACCAACGGTGCCCGTGACGCGCGCTGCGCTGATCGGCGTGATGGTTGTTATGCCAACCTTCGCCGTTGCTCACTAAGGCCACGAACCAATTGTTGGTGCTGTTCTCGCCCGTCTCGTAGTTCTGGTAGCCCCAGATATGCGACAGGGAATTGACGCTCCAGGTGATGTGCCACACCGCCACGGTGCGCACGACGACGCCCCACAGCACGATGCTCGATGCGTACTGAAAGGCCACCCAGGGATCGCGCCACAGCGCCAAGCCAACCAGCCCGCCGGCGACAAAGAACACCGCAATCTGCGCCAGGTTCACCGTCACCCACCGCAACTTGCGCTCGAACCAGAAATAGAACGGATCCTTGAGCAGGTCGCGAGCATAGCGGTCGTACGTCGAGAGGTTGTTGATCATCGGGTTCTCGACAAAGAGCCAACCCATGTGCGCCCAGAAGAATCGCACAATCGGGCTGTGCGGATCGCGAGGCTCGTCGGAGTACTGGTGGTGCATGCGGTGGATCGCCACCCAGCGGGCCGGCGTATCCTGCAAGCAGCACACTCCGATAATCGCCAATCCGCGCTCAAGCCATTGCGGGCATTGGAACCCACGATGGGTCAGCAACCGATGGAAACACAGGTTAATGCCCAGCGTGCCAAAGACGTAAAAGCCCGAGACACACAAGACGACGCCGGTCCAGCTAAAGAACCACGGCACGAACGCCAGCAGAGCGAGCCCGTGGTAAAGCGAAATCGAAATCAAATACGGCCAGGCGATCGGCCAACGTCCGGTCGGCGGGGCATAAATATCGACCAGCGGGCCCTCGGCCACTTCGGGCTCGAACACCGGGCTGGTCGCGGCCGATCGCATCGCAGGGGAGGCGGTCGATTGCGGGGTCATAGCTCTCCTTGCCGCATCCCAAACTCGTTCGGAACACGCGGGATGCAACGTTTTTAGTCCAACCAGTTTCGCAGGCTCGGGCGGTCGATTCAAGGATTCTGTGGCCGATTTACCGGCATAGCTTGCCCAGCCGCCCGCGATCGCCGATCAGCCAGCTCGCTGCTGGCCGACGGAACTTACGCTATCTTGGTGCTGCCCTGCCGAGCCGCCGCACGGGCGATTTGGCAGGATTCCCTGATCTGTTTTCGGCAACGCAGCCCCGTAAAGCACTATGCAAATTGTCGTTACTGCGGTCGGACCCGACAACCGAGGGCTGGCCGACCCGATCGTGCACTATGTAACGGGCCGCGGGGCGAATATCGCCGAGATCCAGATGTACGACCACGACGAGGAGGCGCTGTTCGCGATGCTGTTGCGCATCGAGCTAGCAGACGAACAGTTTGCGCCGCTGGAACAGGCGATGGCCGAAATCGGCCGCGAGAAGGAATTGTCGATCCGCGTTTGGTCCCCCGAGATCCGTGCTCGCCGCCCGCGCCTGGCAATCTGCACCACGTATCGTCCCGAGCCGCCGCTGGCCCTGCTGCGCGGCATGCGCGACGGCTCGTTGCGCGCCGAGCCGGCGGTCGTGATCGGCAACCGCCCCAACTGCCGGGGGTTGGCCGAGCAGTTCGGCGTCGATTGGCATCATGTGGGCGACGAGCAGGGCAATGCCGATGCCGAACGGCTGGTGGCGTTGTGCGACGAGTACCAGGTCGATTACGTGATCCTGGCCCGCTGGATGCGCGTGTTGCCGCCCAGCGTGTGCTGGCGGTACGCCGGAGGAAGGATCATCAACCTGCATCACGGCCTGCTCCCCAGCTTCCCAGGGTTGCGGCCCTACCACGAGGCGTACGCCAGCCGAATGCTCACCTACGGCGCGACCTGCCACTTCATCGTCCCCGAGCTCGACGCCGGCAACCAGATCATCAATCAATCCACGTTCACCGTGCCGCCGGGCATGCCGCTGGCCGACATCATGCGCCTCGGACAAGAAGACAACGAACCGCGCTGCCTGGTCGAAGGGGTGCGCCGCGTGGTCGACGGCGAAGTGTACCTGCACTTCCACCGTGTGGTGGCGCGGGCCAAACGCTGAGCTCTTCAAACACCCGCCTTGCACGCCTGCGATCGCGCGAGCGCCGATCGTCTCAGCGGCAGAAACGGAGATCACGAAAGCACGAAACGGCGGCACCACGAAAAAGATGCAGGCATTGTTGCTGCTGAATGCATTGATTCGTGCTTTCGTTCTTTCGCGCTTTCGTGAGCTTCCACCAGGCTCAAGGTTTTTTTCACGGCATGCGACGTGATGATTCGCTGGGCTTGATCGGCGGCGAAATCAGGATGGCGCTTGGCGGTGCAGCGTGCAGCCCAGGCTGTAGATGTCGCTGCGCGCGTCACGCGCGGTCGAGTGCCAGGGGGCGAATCAACCGTTGCGGTAGCGCAGGATGCACCACAAGGCGCGAAACCCGTCGCGCCACGTGATCTTCTTCCCCTCGGCGTAGGTCCGTCCCTGGTAGCTGATCGGTCGCTCGAAAATGCGCACCTTGGGCAACCGCGCCACTTTGGCCGTCAGCTCGGGCTCGATGCCAAAGCGGTTCTCGCGCAGCCTGGGGGCGATCTGCTGAATCACATCGCGACGGAACGCCTTGTAGCAGGTCTCCATGTCGGTCAGATTCAGGTTCGTCATCATGTTGCTGAGCAACGTCAGCAAATGATTGCCGATCGAGTGCCAAAAATAGAGCACGCGATGGTCTTCACCCAGGAATCGGCTGCCGAACACCGCGTCGGCCGAGCCTTCGACGATCGGCTGAATCAGCATCGGGAACTCGGCCGGATCGTATTCCAGGTCGGCATCCTGCACGATGACGATGTCGCCGGTCGCTTCGCGGAACCCGGTGCGCAGCGCCGCTCCTTTGCCCTGGTTGCGCTCGTGAAAGATGATCTTCAGGTCGGGCTCGCCGCGCCACGAGTCGAGAATCGGCCGCGTGCCATCGGTGCTGCCATCGTCGATGAGAATGATTTCGACCGGCAGTCCGCACGAGCGCACTCGGCGCACGACCTCGGCCACGGTGGTCTCTTCGTTGTACACGGGCACCACGACCGAGAGCCGGAAGTTCTCGGGCAGCGCGAAGATACCGAGCCGACGACACGCATATCTGCCCAACAGCCGCTCGAGCAACTCGACTTGTGGACGATCGAGCATGTGACTGGCCGATGAGTTGGTGTTCAGTCGCGTGAGCAACGCTTGCAGCTCGTTTTGCGGAGAGAGGACATCAGCCATACGTTGATCTTGCTAAACTTGCGCGAGCCTGCGACGTGTCGCGAACGTTGCGATTAGTTTAGCGATCATGCGGCAGTGCCTCAATTCCGTATGCCCGATGCACTTGTTGCGTGTTCGCGTTGCGGTGTGAAATCGTTCGCAAATGTTTGCTTGACATTTGATCTTTGCTCCGCACAATACGCCCTAAGGTTCGAGCGTGCTGCGACCTGTTCAGGTCAGTCGCACTAGCGGCGGTTGCAGTTTTTTCTGCTCGGGGGTAATCCATCGATGATTGTCTGCGCCAGTGGTGCGCGCCGCACGACGCGGCCGATTGCAAACCACAACGGTCCACCGTCGACCCGCTAGAACCTTTACAGAACACGCGAAAACAATTTGCTTGGGGGGCGGCGACGTAAGGATTTGACTGTCGGCGGCCTTACGGTCGCGGCTCGGAAGTCCCCCCTAGGCGAGTTTTCGATTGCACAATGTCCACTGGATCGGATCCAAGTGGCGCCATTTCGCTTTGAGCGGTTCGCATCTAGCATTGCCTGAATGCCCCATGTGCTTCTGGCCCTTGGCTCGAATCTCGGCGACCGCGCCGCCACGCTCGATCGCGCCCTCGCGGCGCTGGCCGTCGAGCACGGTATCACCCTGGTGCGTCGCAGCCAAGCGATCGAAACCGCCGCCATCGGCGGTCCCACGGCTCAATTGCCGTACTTGAACGCTGCTGCGGTCGTCGAAACTTCGCTCGCACCCCAGGATTTGCTCGACCGACTGCTGCAAATCGAATCTGCACTCGGCAGGGTGCGCCACCAGCATTGGGGGCCGCGGACCATCGATCTCGACCTGCTGCTGTACGATGATCTGGTCGTCGAGACGCCGCAGCTGGTTATTCCACACCCGCGCATGGCGTATCGGCGGTTCGTGCTCGAGCCCGCGGCTGAGATCGCCGGCAGCTGGCGCCATCCGCGCCTCGGCTGGACAATCGACGAGTTGCTAGCACATGCGCGCACCGAAGTTCCCAGCGTCGAAATCGTGGGCTGCGACCAGAAGCTGGTCGATCGTGTGGCCCATGAGGTTGCCCGGCGATCGGGCTTGAGGGTGATTTCCGGTCCGTCTGGCCGCGCTGCTGGCACTCCAGTAGAATTCGTCGCCCAGCTTGCCCAGGGGAACGAAGCGATACCGCATTCGCCCAAGTTGCTCGTCATGATCGATCGGAAGCACGAAACGGGTCGCCGGGCGCCATGTCCTATCGTCGAACTAACAGGCGACAACGTGCCTGCGCTATGCGACGAGATTGTTGCCGCGATTGCGGCGATCGAAACCTGAGCCTCGCTTGAAGATCAATTCTCCTGCCGCGCCGCCGCGACTGATCTCGACCTGCGACGGGCTGCGCGCCGCAGTGCGGCAGGCACGCGCCGCCGGAAAGACCATCGGCCTGGTGCCGACGATGGGAGCCTTGCACGCCGGGCACCTGAGCCTGATCGAGGCCTCGTGTCAGCAATGCGACTTCACGGTCGTCACCGTGTTCGTGAACCCCACGCAGTTTGCACCGCACGAGGACTTCAACAAATATCCGCGCACGCTCGAGGCCGATCTTGCAGCCATGGCGGGCTGGCCGGTCGACGTGGTGTTTACCCCCTCGGCCGACGAAATGTACCCCGCCGGTCATGCCACGCACGTCGAGGTCGGCGGCGTGGCGCTGCCGCTGGAAGGGGCCGCAAGGCCTGGACATTTCTCCGGCGTGGCGACCATCGTGCTCAAACTATTTAATCTTGCCGAGCCCGACGCGGCGTTCTTCGGCGCGAAGGACTTTCAGCAAGCGCTCGTCGTGCGACAAATGGTGCGCGATCTGAACTTGGCGCTCGAGATTCGCGTCGTCCCCACGGTGCGTGAGGCCGACGGCCTGGCAATGAGCTCGCGCAACCGGTACCTGAACGCCGTCGAGCGCCGGCAGGCGGTGGCGATTCAGCGCAGTCTGCGCCGCGCCTCCGAGTTGTTCGCCGGCGGCGAGCGAAGTTCGGCCGAAATTCTGCGCGGCATGCGCGAGGTGCTGGCTGCCGCTCCTGCCGTGCAGCCGGAGTACATCGCCATCGTCGATGCCGATACGCTGACGCCACTGGAGCAAATTGGCACGCGCGCGTTGGTGGCGATCGCCGCGCGAGTGGGAAACACCCGCTTGATCGATAATCAAATGCTTGCGTAGCGGAAAACATGCGTCAAACCCTGTTTTACGTGCCGTTCGACATGGGCCTGTGGCTGGCGGTGTTTGCCATCGTCAGCGGCATCGGGCTGGCCGTTGCTGTG
>DASZPI010000786.1:0-5769 GCA_035550355.1 Pirellulales bacterium | reverse complement strand
CGCACACCGCGGCCAAGAATTTTTCCGGAGCATTCCACTGCCGGCACATCGACGCGTTGCGCAGCGAGACCGCATGGCCCAGCAACGCTTCGAGATCGGCCTTGGCGTCGGCCAGCGGGCGCGGAGCGCGCGCCATCCGGTCGGCCGGCAGGTTCCAGGCGCTCGTCACGCGCAATTGCGTGGTAGCGTCGTCGAGCAAGTACAGCGCCCCCGCGGTACACCCCAGCGATTCGGCGCCGGCACGCACGACCGCTTCCAAGCGATCGGCCAGGTGCCGCTGCTCTTCGGGATGTTCGACCAACGGCACGCAGCCGGCCAGTTCGGCCTCGCGTCGCCGCAGGGCATGACGCGTGCGCAGCAAGTCCTCGAGCATCGCCGCCAGTGCGCGGCCCATCGCGCCGGCCTGCGCCAAGTCGATCGGCGGCTCACCAGCATCGGCCGAAGTGCCGAACTCGATCCTGAGATGTCCGGGAGTAACTCCAACGCCCGGATTGACCGGGGCAGACCAGATCAGGTCGGTTTCGTGCTTTGGCTCGGGCGATGAGACGTACGACAGCGCCCAACCGGTGGCTTGTTCAAAGGCATCGCAAAATGCGGCGAGCCCGTCGACGTCCGACAGTTCAACGGTCGGAACCTCGACACGTTCGCGATAAAGGCGCAGGTATTCGGGCGGTGAATGCGTCACGGATTCGGCAACGACAGCGCACAAAGTTTTTCAGGCGGAGACTGAATCCATTCTCCGCGCCGTCGAACTGCCAGGCCGTACCGACCCCGCAGCCGATGCAGCATCCGTGACCGGCAGAGTTGAACATCGGCCGATCGCTGCCCGGCGTGTGGACAAGAGTTCGCGAAACGCTACAGGCGCTACAACCGTTATGTTCAGCGCGCAAAAAAGAGCCCCCAGCGCTTGGCCGGGGGCGAATACCACGCCCGCCCGTACCGTGGGGGGCTTAGTGCTCGTCGAGCGTGTGCTCGCCCATTTGCGATTGCAGGTAGTTTTCCAGGCCGACGGATTCGATCAGCGACAGCTGCGTCTCGAGCCAGTCCACATGCTCTTCGCTCTCGGTGAGGATGCCATCCACCAGGTCGCGGGTGCCGTTGTCCTTGACCTTGATGCACAATTCTTCGAGCTCGTTGTAGGCCTTGACGCCTTTCATTTCGAGCTGCAAATCGACCTCGAATTGCTCTTTGACGTTTGTGCCGGCGCGGATCACGTCGTACCGCGCGATCTCGGGCACCCCTTCGAGAAACAGAATGCGCTGAATGATCTTGTCGGCATGCTTCATCTCGCCGATCGATTCGCTGTAGTGCTTTTTGCCCAGCTTCGTGAGTCCCCAGTTGTCGCACATCCGGGCTTGAATGAAATATTGATTGATGGCGGTCAGCTCGATGGTGAGCGCGCCGTTGAGTGCGTCGATGACCTGGGGATTACCTTGCATGGACTTCTCCGAGCGAGCCAAAAGATGCGAATTCCGGCAGCCGAGTTGCCGGATTGTAGAAGCGCACTGGGCAGGCGTCCAGGGCCGCGCCGCTTAGCCGGCTCGTCCGCGAGCCGCGGGCGGTCGGGCCGAGGCATCGCCACGCTGCAACAGGCGCTGCGCCGTGGCAAAAATCGCGTCGAACATGGGTTCGGTCAGTCGCCCGGTGAACGTGTTTTGCTGGCTGGGATGGTAACTCCCCAGCAGCCAGCGCGGGCCGTCGAGCTCGACCAGTGCGCCGTGACCGAACTTCGGCGCGCCGCCGGCCAGCCAGTGTCGCGCACGCAATTCGACCGTCAGCGCCCGCCACGCGATCTGCCCGAGAGCCAGGAACACGCGCGCCGGCACGATCGCCAGCGTACGCTCAAGCCACGGCCGACATGCAGCCATCTCGGCAGGCAGGGGCTTGTTGTCGGGCGGCGCGCAATGGCAGGTTGCCGTGATCGCGCAGTCGATCAACCGCAACGGGTCCGCGGCGCTCTGCGACTCGGGATGCGTCGCAAACCCGGCACGGTGCAGCGCGCGATACAACCATTGTCCGCTCCGGTCGCCGGTGAACATGCGGCCCGTGCGATTCGCGCCGTGCGCCGCTGGCGCCAAGCCAACAATCACCAGGCGCGCGTCGCAAGAGCCGAAGTTCGGGACCGGCCGTCCCCAATAGGTCTCGGCAGCAAACGCTCTGCGCCGCTCGGCGGCGATGCGCTGACAATGGTCGCGCAATCGATCGCATTGTTGACAATCGACGATTTCTTCGTTCAGTCGCTTCCATTGCACGGCGCGCGAAGGCATGCTGGTCAACATACCACACTCGCTGCATGTTTCGTGAGGGTTCGGCGTTGAGCGATCTTGAACACTTCTTGTTCGTCGGCGAGCAAGCCGCCCGTGCTGCCGGCGCCGTGTTGCTCGATTGGCACGGCCGATTGGAGGTCCGCGAGAAGGGGCCCGCCGATCTGGTGACCGCGGCGGACGTCGCCTCGCAAAATGTCGTGCAGCAGATGGTGCTCGACGCGTTCCCGCAACACGGCTTTCTGGCCGAGGAGAATGTCTCGATCCCCCCCCTCGGCCGAGGGCTATCGTTGGATCGTCGATCCGCTCGATGGCACGACAAACTACGTCCACGGCATCCCGTATTGGAGTGTTTCGATCGCGCTGGCGCAGCACGACCAGGTCGTGGCGGCGATTGTCTACCAGCCGACCGTCAACGAATGCTTCACGGCAACGCTCGGCGGCGGAACCTTTCTCAACGGTGCGCGAAAATCGGTCAGCGAGATCACGACACTTGCCGAAGCTGTTGTTGCCATGAGCTTGCCAGCGGGTGTCGGCGCCGAGGCGCGCGAGCTGATGGAGATGGGCGTGCTGGCCGTGCGCACGCAGTCGTTGCGGCGAATGGGCTCGGCGGCCATCAATCTGGCGTATGTCGCCGCCGGACGATTCGACGCGTACTGGACCGGCAGCACCCGGATCTGGGATGTCGCTGCTGGCGTGCTCCTGGTCCGCGAGGCCGGTGGTACGATCTGTGACGGTTACAACACCGGATTGCCAAGCGGGCGGATGAAATTCATTGCTGCCGCCAACGACGCACTGCGCGCCGAGTTGCAACAGACGCTCGCCGCGGCAAATGCGGGAAGTTAGGCGAACGGATCGCCAAATAATGGTTTGCGCACTCAGAACGCCTGGGTAGACTAGATCGAAGCGACGGTCGACGTCCCAAGCTCGTCTAACACCGGCCAGCGGCAGGGCTGTGCGTGCATTGTTCGGCCGGACGTCTTTGCCCTAACCGACACGTTCGAATCGTGCGATTCCGCTGCCGATTTCTGCACTTCTGTGTTTGGTGGCTTGCGTGCGGCGTCGCCGTCGGCCAGCCGATTGCGCCCAGCCCCAACGGCGGGCCGACGACCACCGAGAGTGTGCAGGAAGCGAAGCCCGACCTGTTCTATCTGAAAGATAAGGACGGCAAGCTCGAACCGGTGCTCGGCTTCACGCTGGACGATTTCGAGCGGCTGCTGACCCAAGGCAACCGCCGCGATCTGACGCCGATACGGCCGTCGTATCGGATCGACAAGCTCGTGGTCCGCGGCGATGCGACCAGCGACCGCGCTAGCCTGACGTCCGAGTTTTCAATCACCGTCGACGACGATCATTGGGTGCGCGTTCCGCTGCGACTGACCGAAGCGGTGGTCCAGGGCAAGCCAACATATCGCGGCCCCGGCAAGTTCTTTCTCGAATACGATGCGGCGCGCAGCGAGTACGTTGCCTGGCTGAACGGCAAAAGCGATGAGCCGCATCAGTTGAGCGTGCCGATCTTGGTACCGCTGACGTCGGCAACCACCGAGACGCGGCTGAAGCTGAGTCTGCCGCGCGCGCTGTCTTCGGAGCTCGCGTTGTTCGTGCCGACAAAGCATGCCCTGGCACAAATTCCGCCGGGATCGATTCTCGAGAGCGCCAAACCCGAAAGCAAAGGAACGCGCTTGCGCGTGCTCGGATTAACGGCCGAGTTCAGCATGTCGTGGCGGCAAGCCGAGGTGCGTGCGGTCGAGGCTCCGACCGTGTTGGAAAGCAGCGGCGCGTTGCTCGTGCGCATCGACGGTCGCAGCGTTCACACCCAAGCACATCTTACGGTGCGCAGCTTCGGCGGAGCGTTCGACTCGTTCCAAGTGCGATTGCCTCCGGGCGCCGTGCTGCTGACGAGCGAACAACCCGAATACTCGGTCAAGCTGGCGGCGAATGAACGATCGAAGCAGGCCGGCAATTCCATGCCGCTGGTCGACGTTCGGCTGCGCAGCTCGACCGTCGGACCGGTATCGATTCGATTTGCGACGACGCAACCGTTCGAGCTGTCCGAGAACACGAACTCCCGCCAACCGCCGGACGACGGCGCAGCCGCAGCACAAGGCGACCGGGTCGAGCTCGGCGGTTTCGAGGTGGTCGGCGCGGTGCGCCAATGGGGTCACGTTGCGGTGCAAGTCGTAGGCGATTGGCAGGTGACCTGGGGACAACGGAAGCAAGTGCGACAAGTCGAGGACGTTCCGGCCGAATTGTGGCGCGACGACATGCTTGCCGCGTTCGAGTACTTTGCGCAGCCGTTCTCGCTCGAAGCGCGCGTACTTCCGCGCGAGACCCGCATTGCGCTCGACGCGCAGTACGTGGCAGCGGTCGGCGATCGCGACGTCGCGCTCGATGCGCGACTCAAATATCGCATCAGCGGCGCCAAGGCGTTCGAGCTAAAGATCGCCTGCAACGATTGGCAGGTCGACGAGGTCGGTCCGGCCGCGGTGGTCGATATCGACGATCTATCGCCGACCGACAACGGCATGCTGACCATTCCGCTTTCGAAGCCGACGACCGGGAACCTCGAGATTTCGCTCCGCGCCCACCGCAAGCTTGCCGAGCAGGCGTCGACCATCGATTTCTCGCTGCCAATGCCGATGGCCAGCTCCCTCGGCCCGGCGACGCTGATTGTGCTGCCCGACGACAACGTCGAACTGACCCCCAGCACCGATTCCATCACCGGCTTGGCGGTTCAACACAGCCTGCCCAGCATCGCGCTTCCGGTCAGGCAGCAAACGCCGCTGGTCTACCAGAGCGAGCAGCCAGACGCCCGGTTCGCGGCACAGCTGCGCGTGTTTCAGCGATCGGTCACCACCGGCGTGCGGAGCCTGGCAATAGTCAGCGACCGTCGCGTGCAAGTCGAGCAACAGCTCGATTACACCATCAAGCACGAAGCCGCGCCGATGCTGTCGTTGCAGATCCCGTCGGCAATTCTGGACCAAGGCAACTTGTTGCTGCGAGCCGGCGCGCGTCCGCTCGAGTGGAGCGTTGTGGCCGACGACATTCCGAACGCCAGCGGGCTTCTGTTAGTGCATGTCGAGCTTCCCGAGCCGACGATCGGCGCCTTTGGGCTGACGGCCAAGTTCGACATGGCGATCGAACCCTTGACGCCGCGTTCGACGGTGCCGCTGACCATTCCGTTGATCCTGCCGACCGACGTGGTGACCGCGAGCGAGCTGTCGGTGACGGCTCCTCAAGAAATGCGTGTACAGCTCGCCGATTCGAGCTGGCAGGCGTCCGAGAGCGCGAAGGATCGGCACTCGCTCGATGCGACCAGCTCGAGCGCCCGGGACCAGATCTCGTTGACGATCAAAGTGCGTCCGGTGCATGCGATCGAGCAAACGGTGGTCGATCGCGCCTGGATTCAAAGCTGGCTGGGCGAGCGCTCGCGCCAGGATCGTGCCGCGTACCAGCTCGTGACCGCCGATCGGAACGTGACCATCAAGCTGCCGGCCGGTGTGAC
>DASZPI010000785.1:0-4759 GCA_035550355.1 Pirellulales bacterium | reverse complement strand
GAATCGATCCGCTTCGACGGCCCGCTGACCATCGGCCAGCGCTCGGCAGGCAACCGGCTCGACGATCTGCTGATCCAGGATGTGCGCGTGTACGACCGCGCCTTGCCGCCGCGCGAAGTGGCCGCGATCCGTGCCACCGATCAGGCCGCGTACCAGGTGCTGCGCGGCACCAAGCACCGCACGGCCGACGATGTGAACCGGCTGTTCGACTGGTGGCTCGAAGCGCTCGACAACGAGTACCGCACGGCGACCGCAGCGCTCGACAAGCTGAAGGCCGAAGAGGCGGCGATCAAAACTCGCGGCAGCATCGCGCATGTGATGAACGAACGCGCCGAGGAAGCGATGGCCTACGTGCTGTTCCGCGGCGAGTACGACAAGCGCCGCGATGAGGTGCCGGCCGAGACTCCCGAAATGCTCCCGCCGATGGACGACGACCTGCCGCGCAACCGGCTGGGGTTTGCCCAATGGCTGGTGTCGCGCGAGCATCCGCTCACGGCGCGCGTGACGGTGAACCGCTTCTGGCAGGAAGTGTTCGGCACCGGCCTGGTCCGCACCAGCGGCGACTTCGGCCTGACCGGCGAGCCGCCGTCGCATCCCGAGTTGCTCGATTGGCTGGCGGTCGATTTCCGCGAGAGCGGCTGGGACGTGAAACGGTTCTTCAAGCAGCTCGTAATGTCGAGCGCCTATCGGCAGGCGGCGATCACCACGCCGGCGAAGCTCGAGAAGGACCCGCAGAATCGCTTCCTGTCGCGCGGGCCGCGGTTCCGCATGGATGCCGAGATGGTGCGCGATTACGCCCTGGCGGCCAGCGGCCTGCTGGTCGAGAAGCTCGGCGGCCCCAGCGTCAAGCCGTACCAGCCCGACGGCGTGTGGGAAGCGGTCGCGATGACCGGCAGCAACACCCGGTTCTACCAACGCGATACCGGCGAAGGCCTGTATCGCCGCAGCCTGTATACATTCTGGAAGCGTGCCGCCCCGCCGGCCTCGATGGACATCTTCAACGCCCCGGCCCGCGAAGTGTGCACCGTGCGCCGCGAGCGCACCAACACGCCGCTGCAAGCGCTGGTGACGATGAACGACGAGCAGTTTGTCGAAGCGGCGCGTCACCTGGCCGAGACGACCTTGGCGGCGGCGCCGACGGCTGAGCAGCGGCTGACTAGCATGGCCCGCCGTCTGCTGGCGCGGCCGCTGAGCCCGCAAGAAACGCTCGTCGCGCAGGCCGCGCTGCTCGACTTCAGCAGCTACTACCAGTCGCACGCCGCAGAGGCGCAGAAGCTTGTCGGCTACGGCGAATCGAAGGCGCCCGAATCGCTCAACACCGCCGAACTCGCCGCCTGGACCATGCTGGCCAACACGTTGATGAACATGGACGAGGTATTGAACAAATGAACCCGCACGATCAATTCCTGCAAAACCTCACGCGGCGGCATTTCCTGGGCGCGGGCGCAGGTGCGCTCGGGACCGCGGCCTTGGCGGGCATCGTCGGCCCGGCTGCGCTGGGCGGCTTGGCCCAGGGCGCCACGGCCGGCAGCAAGCCGAACCTCGCGCACTTCGCCCCCAAGGCCAAGCATGTGATCTACCTGCACATGGTCGGCGGCCCCTCGCAATTGGACCTGTACGACTACAAGCCGGTCATGGGCGAGTGGTACGACAAGGATCTGCCCGACAGCGTGCGGATGGGCCAACGCCTGACCACCATGACCAGCGGGCAAAAGCGGTTCCCGATCGCACCGTCGAAGTACAAGTTCGCCCAGCACGGCAACAGCGGCATGTGGGTCAGCGAGCTGCTGCCGCACACCGCCAAGATGGTCGACCAGATGTGCTTCATCCGCAGCATGCACACCGAGGCAATCAACCACGAGCCGGCGATCAGCTACATGCAAACCGGCAACCAGATCACCGGGCGACCGTGCCTGGGCTCGTGGGCTTCGTACGGCCTGGGCTCGTTGAACGAAGACCTGCCAACCTTCGTGGTGCTCGTGGCTCGGCCGAGCAACACCGAACAGGTGCAGGCAATCAGTGCCCGGCTGTGGTCGAGCGGCTACCTGAGCGGCGAGCACGCGGGCGTGAGCTTCCGTGCCGGCGGCGATCCGATTTTGTACATCAACAACCCGCCGGGCGTGTCGACCGACGTTCGCCGTCGCTCGCTCGATGCGCTAGCGAAGCTGAACGAGCAGACCGAACGATCGCTGCACGATCCCGAAACGCGCACGCGCATCCAGCAATACGAGCTGGCCTTCCGCATGCAGGCCAGCGTCCCCGAACTCGTCGACCTCTCGAAAGAGCCGGCCAGCACCGAAGAGCTGTACGGCAAAGAGATTCACAACTCGGGCTCGTTCGCCCACACGGCGCTGTTGGCCCGGCGGATGGTCGAGCGCGGCGTGCGCTTCGTGCAGATCTATCACAACAACTGGGACACGCACGCCAACGTCTCGGGTCGCCTGCCCGATCAATGCCGCGATGTCGATCAGCCGTGCGCGGGGCTGATTCAAGACCTGAAGAACCGCGGCCTATTGGACGAAACGCTGGTGATCTGGGGCGGCGAGTTCGGACGCACCATCTACTCGCAAGGCGGGCTGAGCCACGAGAACTACGGTCGCGACCACCATCCGCGCTGCTACACCATGTGGATGGCCGGCGGCGGCACGCGGCCCGGCACGATCTACGGCGAGACCGACGACTTTTCGTACAACATCGTCAAAGATCCCGTGCACATTCACGACTTCCACGCCACGGTGCTGCACCTGTTGGGCTTCGATCACACCCGGCTGACGTTCCGCTACCAGGGGCTCGATCAGCGCCTGACGGGCGTTGAGCCGGCCAAGGTGATCAAAGCGCTGTTGGCGTAACCCGATCCGTCACTCACTTCCGGAGCATCTACACGTGCTCGGCGCGGGTCTCCCGACCCCGCCGAAACCGCCGACCGCAGGTCTCCTGCCGACATGAGTACCGGAGACCGGCCAGGTGGTCGGGTCGGGAGACCCGACCACAGCGCGTAAGCCGGCCGATGTCGTTGCCCGATGGAAACCTGCTAACAAATCGAGCGTCACCGGAGCCATCGCTGGCCCCGCTCTTTGGCAAACCAACCGACAACCCCCAACCGGAGATATTGCCGATGTCCGCGTCGCGCCGCGAATTCTTGAAGACCGCCACCGCCGTTGCCGGCGCGTCGTTCATTCCTTACTGGCTGCCGGTCGACCGCACCGCGGCCGCCGAGTCGAAATCGGCGAACGACCGGCTGCGCGCCGGCTGCATTGGCAATGGCGGCATGGGCAGCGGCGATGCACGCGCGGTGCGCAACTTCGCCGACATCGTGGCGTTCTGCGACGTCGATCGCAGTCACTCCGAGCGGCTGCACAGCGATCCGAAGATCGGCGCTGGCAAGGGGGACATTTACGACGACTACCGCAAGGTGCTCGACCGCAGCGATATCGACGTCGTCACGATCAGCACTCCCGACCATTGGCACACGAAGATCGCGATCGACGCTTTGCGCGCCGGCAAAGACGTGTACTGCCAGAAGCCGCTGACGCTCACGATCGACGAAGGCAAGCTGCTGTGCAAAGTGCTCAACGAGACGGGCCGCGTGTTCCAGGTCGGCACGCAGCAGCGCAGCGACGAGAAGTTTCAGACCGCCGTGGCGCTGGCCCGCGCGGGGCGCATCGGCAAGATCCACCGCGTGACGGTGGCCATCGGCGGCGCGGCGCAGGGCAGCGGCTTCATGAAGACGCAGCCCCCCAAGGAACTCGACTGGGAGCGCTGGCTGGGGCAGACGCCGAAGGTCGATTACATTCCCGAACGCTGCCACAAGAACTTCCGCTGGTGGTACGAATACTCAGGCGGCAAGATGACCGACTGGGGCGCGCACCATGTCGACATTGCCCAGTGGGCGCTGGGGTTCGAGAACACCGGTCCGAGCACGATCGAGGTGCTCTCGTGCGAGCATCCGCAGCCGCTAAAGAACGGCTGGCCCACGGTGGACAACGCCTTCAACACCGCCATCCGCTTCAACGTTCGCTGCCAGTTCCCCGACGGCGTCGAGATGTTCATTCGCAACGAGGCCGACGACCTGGGCTTCACCAACGGCGTGATGTTCGAAGGCGACCAGGGGCGGTACTTCGTCAATCGCGGCAAGCTCACCGGCGCGCCGGTCGACGCGCTCAAGGACGATCCGCTGCCGGCCGACGCCCTGACCGCCCTGCGCAAAGGCAAGCCGAAGGACAGCCACATGGGCAACTTCATTGCCTGCGTGCGCGACCGCGGCCCGACCCAGTCCGACGTGTTCAGCCATCACCGCAACCTGTCGACCTGCCACCTGGCGAACATTGCCATGCGGCTGGGACGCACGCTCACTTGGGACCCGGTGAGCGAGCAGATCGTCGGCGATGCCGAGGCCAATGCCTTCCTGTCGCGGCCGCAACGGCAGGGATACGAGGTGGGTTAGCAAGCAATGAGCAGTTAGCCGGGCAAGGTTTGTTCGGCTAATTGCTCGCTGCTAACCGCTCATTGCTCCGCTGCTCGCATCCCTCTTTTGGGCGGGTTAGAATAGCTCCTCGTCATGAGTGCATGGGGTGGCTATGCCGATCGCGCTGGAGCAGATGGTCAAGCAGCTTGCCGACTCCGGGATCATCGATCCCGGCAAGCTCAGCGCGTTCATTCCGCCCAAGGCGCAGCCGAAGAGCGCCGATGAACTGGCGCGCGAGCTGATCCGGCAAAACCATCTGACGAAGTTCCAGGCGCAGCAGGTCGTCGCCGGCAA
>DASZPI010000784.1:0-7313 GCA_035550355.1 Pirellulales bacterium | reverse complement strand
GCGGCTGAGCACCTTGACACGGTAGTTGCGCTCGACAAGCTGGCGCACCAATTCTTTGCCGATAAACCCCGTGCCGCCGAGCACCAGGGTGGTTGCCACATACTCGCGGTCGGCAAGCGCACAGGCTGTCGAGCACGAGGCCGTTGCCGTGCCGTTCAGGCCTGTGTGAAAGACGTCGGATTCGCCGCGCCGGTGATTCGCCACGACAAGCGGCTTTGCCGAGCAAACGGCTTCGGGCGGGGGAATGTCGCTGCGCACCTGGTCGGCAATGTCATGGCAGAGATTGACGACGTCCACACCCAACTGCGTGGACATCCGCGAGTCGGCAGCACCTGTTACTGAAGCATAAAACGCCTGCAGGCTGCGCTGGATGCTGTAACCGAACGCGTTGCCACGTTCGGAAAGCTTGAACTTGCTCAGCACGTAATCGATCAGGTTGCGACGCGCTTGCCGGCCCACGGCCCGTGCCGACGCGCGCACGCGCCGATAGCGATCGAAATCGACTCCGTACGGTGTGGGCCGATCGAGCGCAAAGGTCTGATTCTCAAAATCAACGCGCGCGCTGCCGTTGCTACCGCGCACGTGAATGTAATGTTCAGTGTTCCCGGGATTGAACGACATCAACAGGTCGGCCGCTGCTCTGCCGTGGTCGGTGCTGAGGCGCCAGCGCCTGTAGAACGTTCGTTGACCGGGAAGCTCGGCCTCATTGTCGACATGCACGCGCCAGGCCTGTGGGTAATCGACCAGGTCGAGTAGATGCGCGACGAGATGCGGTCCAATTTCCAAAACAATGTTCTGCGGCTCGCGAAGCATCCACAGATCGAACGGACCGGAAACCAATTGTCCCAGCGGTTTGTTCCAGACGATCGACACATGATCGATGCGTCCGATCGAGCCGGCCGTCAATGCCGAGCGTAGCTGTTCGTATTCCTTCGTGAACAGAAAATTGTGATTGACCCCGACACAGCGCGTGCGCGATTGAGCCAGCAGGTTAAGCTCGATCGCATGACGCCGATCGATGCACATCGGCTTTTCGAGCAGCACATGCACGCCCGATTCGAGCGCCAGTTTGGCCGCGGGGTAGTGCGTCTGGGGCGGAGTCAGGACGTGCAATACATCGAGCGATTCGCCGGCAAGCATTTCTTCCAGGCTGCCGTAGGCTTGCGCGATCGAGTAATCGGCCGACAGCGATCGTGCGCGGCGGATGTCCAGGTCGGCCAACGCGACAACCTGCGCTTGGCGAACCCGGCGGAGCGCCTTGAGGTGCCAATCGGCAATGTACCCAGCTCCGAGGATACCGACCTTAAGCGGCCGACCGTCGCTGCCTGCTGCTTGTCGTGAGTCGATCGTCATGCGCAACCTTGCGAGAGATGTGCTGCCCCAGGTGAAACGGCGTCTTCAGCCTTGTATTCGATGATCGTGGTCGTCCGGCCGCGCCAGCGATTCAGGTAATAGGTCGTCAGGCCCTGCATCTGCGGCAGCTTGCCGAGGATGGTGAAGGCGGCATAGAAGCATGCCGCGCGGGGGGCGTCTCCGCACTTGCGGCGATACCGAGCGATTCGCCAGCCCAGCGCGAGATAGGCCAATGCGAACAGATTCGGCCAGAGCAGCGATTTGGTCAGCAGCATCAGCCAGGCGAGCGGCACCAGGCAGCCCCAAATGATCGTGCTGCGCCGCTGGCGAACGCAGTCGCGCAGCGGGGTTCTGCCGTGCAAGGCGGCGCGTTCGGCCAGCGCGTGTCCCGCGCGCACGGTGCGTTTCCACCACTGCGAAAAACGCGTGATCGCCGCATCGTGCAATGTCATCTCGGCGTCGATCCGCACGATGCGCCAACCGCGGCTTCGCAGCCGCATGCACATCTCGGAATCTTCGCCGGCAATCACGCGCGGATTGTAGCCGCCGACCTGGCGCATTGCTGCGACACGGACGAGCGCATCGCCGCCACACTCGTCGACGTCGCCCACGGCGGTGTTCCATTCGACATCGCACAGCAGGTTGTAAATGCTTCGGTCGGGAAACCGTTCGCGGCGGCGGCCGCAAATCACCGCGGCCTCGGGGTGTGCCAACATTGCCGCAAGCGATGCGGCAACCCAGCCGGGGGCAACCTGGCAATCGCCATCGACAAAATGCACAAAGTCGAGCCGCGCGATCGAACCTTGGGCGATCAGCGATTCAAGCCGCTCGAAGCCGGCATTGCGCGCCCGGGCCGCGGTGAAGGGTTCGCGTAAATCGAGCGAAACGACGTCGGCCCCCAGCGAGTGCGCGAGTTCCAAGCTTCCGTCGGTGGAGCCGGAATCGACGTAAACGATCGCGCAGCCCGCGCTGGCGATCGACTCCAGGCAGCCGCGCAGCCGATCGCCTTCGTTGCGACCGATGACCACGAATGCCAGGGTGTTCTCTTTCGTTGCGTTCAAACGACCACCTCCTCGTCGATTGCCAGCGCAGCGCCGTACGAGCGATCGGCGACGCGGGCCGGAATGCCGACCGCAGTCGCACCGGCAGGCACATCGGCAAGCACCACCGCGTTCGCGCCGATGTTGGCGCCGTCGCCGATGCGCACCGCGCCCAATAGCTTGGCGCCCGCGCCGACATTGACCTGCTTGCCGAGTACGGGGGCATCGAACGGGGCGCCGAGCGTTCGATTGCCGAGCGTGCAGCCTTGGCGAATGATGCAGTCGTCGCCGATAACGCAGTCGCCGTGAACGACGATGCAGCTTTGATGCTCGACAATCACGCGCCGCCCGAGCTGCGCCGAGTACGGCAGCTCGATCCCGTAGCGATTGCGAATGCGGCGAAAGAGAAACCGGTAGAGCATGCTCAGCGGGGCGCGGAGCAGCTTCGGCTCGACGCCCATTCGCCACACGCCGAACCGATGCACGGCAACGGCCCGGAACCCTGGCTTGGTCCAATCGCGGCCGTGGGCGATCCAATCTTCGTGGATTTGTCGCCACAGGCCGCGACAGCGACTGGGAGCGGTAATCATGTGCTGAACCCTCGCAACAGCGTGCTGTGACGGAGAAAGTCGACAAGCAGCTTCGGCGGGTCGCGATCTTCCTTGCCCTGCAGCCAGCGGCGGCAACGCCAGAGGAAATAGCCGATCGACCAGGCGAGATCGGTGCCCAACGTGTAAGGGCCGCCGTGATGCCGTAAAAAGTACGTCCGTCGTGACTCGAACCAATAGGCCGGACGGCGCCGACGCAAGCTGCGATCGGTTACGCCCGAAGCTTGACCGACCAGATGCACCACGCGGCTTGTCGGCTCGTAGGCGCACAACCAGCCCGCCGCTCGGGAACGGCGGCAAAAATCGACTTCTTCGTAGTACATGAAATACGCTTCGTCGAGCAGGCCGATTTGCTCGAACACCTCGCGACGCACCAGCATGCAAGCGCCGGCCACCCAATCGGTAATCGCCAGGCGATCGACCTGCGGCGGCGCAACGCACCATCGTGCCAGCAGGCGCGTCGCCAAGCCAAACTGCAACGCGTCTTCAAGATCGCCCAGCAGCGAGGGAAATCGAAAGGAGGATCGCTGTGCTCTGCCGTCAGGGTCTTCGAGCCGGCTGCCGACGATCCCGATCTTTGGATCGGAGTCGAGCACGCGCGCCAATGCGGCCAAGGCTCCCGGCCGCACGATCGTGTCGGGGTTTAGCAGCAGGATGGAGTCGACCGCTGGCGTATGCGCAAGCGCCGCTCGAATCGCCGCGTTGTTTCCGTAGGCGAAGCCGCCATTGCGCGCAAGCGGCATCAATTCCACCCACCCCGTCCAACCGCAACGAGCAATCGCAGCCTCGATCCGCGCCAGCGAATCATCGCCCGATGCGTTGTCGGTCACCACGACGCGCGTGCCCGGGTTTGCGCGCACTTCCGCCTCCAGCGACCGCAAGCAGTCGATGGTCAGCTCGGCCGTGCGGTAGTTCACAACCACAATCTGCACGTTCATAGATCCCACGCCTTGCGAAGACGTTGCAGAATGTCGTCGAACGTGGTGGGACACGCCAGGCTCTGCCACACGGCTTCCGTCTCGGCGGAGAGTCGAGCGTACGCTGTTGGGTCGCTCGCCAGGCTGGCGAGCGCCGTGGCTAGATTGGCTGGATCGGGACTTTCGAAGAACCGCACGCCAAAGTCGTTCTGAAAGTAGCGTGTAAAAATTGGATGATCGCTGATCACAAGCGGTGTGCGAACCGCGAGTGATTCGTAAATCACCAGCGGCAACCCTTCGGCAAACTCGTGCCGCGACGGCACGACGGTGATCACACTTTCCCGCATGCACTTGTGAATGTGTGCGTTTTGCATCAGGCCGGTAAGTGTAAGCCAGCCTGCCGACACCGCGGGATGGTTTCGCAGCTCGGGCAACATGGGGCCGTCGCCGCAGATGGTCAGCTCGAACGACTTGTTTTGCGGCCGTAGCCGAGCGCAGGCATCGATCAGCTCGGGAATCCCTTTGTCGTCGCAGACGCGTCCTGCGAAGAGCACCTTGATCGGTCCGCTCGTCGGCAGCTGCTTGGGAGCGTGATCCGCAGGATGCACGGCGGGCGGGTAATCCCAGGCGATTGCCTTTTGCGGATGCATGCCGGCTTCGACCATGCTCTCGGTGGCCACGCGGTTATGGTTGGCCATGAGCAGCACGTTTGGCGAATTCGCGAGTTCGCAGAACCGCTGCGATTGGCGATGCTCGCGCCCGAAGCGTGATGCGAGAATGCCCGCCGTGGGAATCCGCCGGCGAGCAGCCCATTTGAGCAGTTCGCAGCCGACAAGATCGTTGCAACGCACGATCAAATGCGTGGCACGGAAGCGCTCGAGCTCCCGAATAATCTGCTGGGCACGCAGCCATTCCGATACGCGCCGCGGGACCGCGCGCGTGTCGAGCGGCCGCGGCACGCCGCGATAACGAGCGCGCCCTTGCTGGTGTGCATAGTACGGCGCGTCAAGACTCACGATCAGCCGCGCGTATCCCCGGGCAAAGCGCTCGTACGCATCGACCGTGTACCGCTGGCCGCTGTAGTACTCGGCGCCGTTGGCTTGCAGACGGCGCTTGGTCGACCAGTAGTCTCCACCTTGGACACACGCAATGCGCATCTTCCGGCCCAACGAAGTTGGGCTGGTGCGGCGCTCGAGAACGGTTTGCTGCACGTACCTGCCTCATTACGATTCGATAAGCGATGCTGATAAAGCACGTGCAATTACACAACGACGGTGCGCACTGCCATTACACGCGTCGCTGTGATGTAACAATCGCTATGCCGAACACGTGTAAGTTTACAAACTGCCGCGATCCGCACCGACTTTGAGAGCAACTGCCCTCGCGTGACGCGATGCGCGTCACATGCTGCGTAAAGCAGCGGCAGCTTGCGCTGCATCGCGATTGAGCGCGTGATTCAATCTGAAAACACTTATCCTCACTTTGATAAGTGTGGCTAATGTGTGGCGCGCCTGGTCGAGCGCGCAAATCGCGTGGCCCACGCGTGGTTCTTGCTTCCGCGCGGCATGCGCCGGAGTTCGGCACGTTGTTCGCATCGGGCGGCGGGCACTTCAAAACTCGTCTCGTGCATCACGCGAGGACGAATTGCGCGGGATGCGCACGATCTGGCCTCCGAAGCTTTGGGAGATGAAATTTGGTTGCCGCTCCGGAAACGATTTCCGAAGGCGTTGTCGACGTGCAGAACCACTCCTGTTCGCAACGGGTGCGAATCCTTGGATTGGATATCGCGCCGCTAACCGTCGCCGAGACGCTCGACCAGGTCGACCAGCTCGTGCGCCGTCGCGAGCCGAGTTACCTGATCACGGCGAACCTGAATTACGCAATGCTCAGCGCCCGCGATGCGCGGCTGGCGGCGGTCAACCGCAATGCCGCCGTGATCTTGGCCGATGGCATGCCGCTGGTTTGGGCGGCAAAGATGGCTGGAAAGCCGCTGCCGGGACGGACCACCGGAGCGGACCTGGTGCCGGCGCTTGCCGCGCGCGCTGCCGAGCGCGGGTACCGGACCTTCCTGCTCGGCAGTTCGGAAGAAGCCGCTCACGCCGCTGCCGAGAGCATGTGCAGCGAGCACCCGAAGTTGAAGATCGTCGGCATCGAATCGCCGATGGTCAATCGGCTCAGTTCCGCGCAGACCGCAGCGCTCGTCGGCCGCATTCGACAGCGCAAGCCCGACATCCTGCTTGCCGCGCTCGGGCAACCGAAAGGCGAACTTTGGATTGCCGAGCATTATCAAAGCATTGCCGCTCCGGTGTCGATCCAAATCGGCGCCAGCCTTGAGTTCGTCTCGGGATATATCCAGCGCGCCCCCGGTTGGATGCAGCGCAGCGGCCTGGAATGGTTGTTTCGGTTGGGGGTCGAGCCCCGCCGCCTCTCGGGCCGGTACGCGCAAAACGGATTGTTTTTGCTCGACCGTAGCGCGCGAGGAGCGTGGGGGTCGTTTCGCCGCTCGGTGCCGGCCGTCGTCGGGCGCCGGTAATCATGAACCAAGGATTGCCGACAAGGTCGTCTGCCGTGTTGTTGGAAAGTCCAGAAATGTCGATCCGCCACCGCGACGCGCCTGAGCCTGGCGCCGATGGCCTGAGCCTGCCGCCTTCGGTGACATTCGTGTGTTGCATCGAATCTGGTGCGCTCGAGGAGATGACGGTGCGGCTGGCCGCCAGCCTGCGCCGTTTCGGCGGTCGTTTTGCCGAGGCGCCCATCATCGCGGTCGAACCCCGGCGCGGCGTGGCGTTGCGGCCGCAAACCGTCGACGCGCTCAAGCAGTACAACGTCGTGCTCGAGCGGCGCCCGACGGCCAATGCTCACCCCTGGTTCTCGTTCTTCAACAAGCTGGCAGCACTGAAGATCGGCGATGCGCTGGCGACGACCGATACGGTGTGCTGGTTGGATTCCGACATTCTCGTTCTCGATGAGCCGAACCTGTTAGCTTTGGCGGCGGACGAAGATTTCGCCGCGTGTGCCTCAGACAATTGCGGTGCGACAACCGGCCCCGGCGACAAGAACGATGCGTATTGGCGATTGGTCATCGAATTGGCAGGGCTGGCCTTCGAAGCCTATCCGTGGCTAACCAACTGCCAAGGCAACCGAGTGCGCGCGTATTACAACTCGGGCGTGTTTGTGTATCGTCGCGGCCGAGGGTTTCTTGATCGCTACCCGGCCACGTGCGAGCGCCTGCTGGAATCGGGGTTCAAGTCGCCGGTGACCGGTGTGTTCTTCACCGATCAGGTCACGCTGGCGGCCTCGGCAATTGCGGCGGGATTGCGGATTCGATCGTTGCCCCTTGCCTACAACTATCCGGTGGGCGCGAGCACCGAGCAGCCGTATTCGCCCGAAATCAT
>DASZPI010000783.1:0-3841 GCA_035550355.1 Pirellulales bacterium | reverse complement strand
CCTGCTGGCTTCGCGCGTGCTGCGCGACTTCCGCCATCAGCCGGCGCTCACGCGTCCGGCAATCGCCCTGGTGGCGTTGATCGCCGCGCAGTTGGCCCTGGGCGTGGGGGCTTGGGTCGTAAACTTCGGCTGGCCCGTTTGGTTTCAAGGCTACGCCTGGGCCGAGCGGCACGTGATCGTGCAAGAAAGCTTCCGCCAGGCAATCATCACCACGGCGCATGTCGCCAACGGCTCGCTGATCCTCGCCGTCAGCACGATGCTCGCGCTGCGGTCGCTGCGGCTGGTGCAGGGCGAGGCGCGCGGGGCGGTGACGTTGAAAATATTGTTGGGAGCGGCTGCATGAGCTCGTCGGGCCTGATCTACGAACCCGTGGCGATCGCCGAACCGGCGGTGCTCGAGCCGCCGCGCACGCTGCACGGCTCGCGCGCGCTCGACTACCTCGAGCTCACGAAGCCAAAGATCGCCGTGCTCGAATTGCTCACGGTGCTGGCCGCCGGTTGCATGGCCCGCTGGTCGAATCCCGACGTGCTGGTGCTGCTGCACGCCATGCTCGGCACCGCGCTGGTGGCCGCCAGCGCCAGCGCCTGGAACCAATGGCTCGAGCGGCATCTCGACGCGCGCATGCCGCGCACCGCCGAGCGACCGTTGCCGGCCGGACGTTTGTCGTCGTACGAAACCATCGTGTTTGCCACGGTCACCGGGGTCTGCGGCGTCGCCTATCTGGCCGCCCTGGTCAACGGCCTGACCGCGCTGCTCGGCCTGTTCTCGTGGTTCCTATATGTGTGCGTTTACACGCCGATGAAGCCGCTCACGACGCTCAATACGGTCGTCGGCGCGGTGGCGGGCGGATTGCCGATCCTCATGGGCTGGTCGGCCGCCGAAGGCCGGTTCGGCATGGCAGCGATCGCCCTGTTCCTGATCATGTTCCTGTGGCAGTTCCCGCACTTCATGGCGATCGCTTGGCTGTACCGCGACCAGTACCGCGCCGCGGGCATGAAGATGCTGCCGGTCGTCGATCCCAGCGGCCAATTGACCGGCGTGCAGGCGGTGTGCTCGGCCATGTTGCTGGTGCCCGTCAGCCTGCTGCCCAGCATTACCAGCTATGCCGGCGCGGCGTATGTGGTGGTGGCACTGCTGCTGGGCGTTGGTCAGTTGATTTGCGCGGTCGCGTTCTATCGCCGGCCCAGCGAGTTCAACGCCCGCTTGCTGCTGCGTGCCTCGTTGGTGTATCTGCCCGCGTTGATGTTGTGCATGATCCTCAGCGCCTGAATCCCGAACCTCGACTCCCGAAATCCTGAAATATGGCCACCGTAGCTCACGACGCCGGACACGCGCACCATCCGCCGAAGCTCATTTATCAGCCCGCGCTGCCGTTGAACAACGGCAAGCTGTTCATGTGGCTGTTCCTTTCGACGGAAATCATGTTCTTTGCCGCGCTCATCGGCACGTACATCGTCATTCGCTTCGGCGCGGTGGTGTGGCCCACGACGCACGCCGTGCACCTCAGCGAGCCGATCGGCGCGTTCAACACGTTTGTGCTGATCTGCTCCAGCGTCACGATCGTGCTCTGCTTCGAGTCGGCACGCGTGAACCAGCCGGCAGCCGCCAAGCTGTGGATGGCCCTGACGCTGGCGCTGGGCTGCGTGTTCTTGGGCGTGAAAGGCTACGAGTACCAGGCGAAGTTCAGCCACAACATTTATCCCTCCTATCCGCGCAGCGCGATCTACGAACGACCCGACCTGTACTACGGCTCGGCAGTCCGCCAGCGCGTGCAGGAACTGATGCTCAAGTACGCCAAGCTGCCTCCCGAGCAGTTGATGGAAAGCGAAGGCAAGCCGACCGAGGAAGGCCGCCGTCTCGCGCTGCTCAACCGTTTGAAGGACCAGGCAGGCACCGCCGACGCGCAAGCTTTGGTCAATCTGGCGGCC
The DNA here is from genome assembly GCA_035550355.1 of Pirellulales bacterium. Taxonomy (GTDB): domain Bacteria; phylum Planctomycetota; class Planctomycetia; order Pirellulales; family PNKZ01; genus DATAXP01. Next base: position 1,913 of record DASZPI010000783.1, on the reverse strand, counting down.
GAAATCTATCCCTTGCCCCCCGCCGGCTCGCACGAGCACGTGCACGGCGGCCTGAACGAGGACGAAGCGTGGCTGCGGCTGCCGATCGTCATCCCGGGCGGCAACATGTGGGCGAGCACGTACTTCCTGCTCACCGGGTTCCATGCCATCCACGTGCTGGTCGGCCTGATCTTCTTTGCCATCATGCTGTTCACCTGGAAGCTCGACGCCACATGCCATCACGGTGTCGAGAACATCGGCCTGTACTGGCACTTCGTCGACCTGGTGTGGATCTTCTTGTTCCCCTTGCTGTACCTGTTCTAGGAATTGCCCATGTCGGAAACGCCGCACTCTGGTCCTTACGCCGCCTCGGGCTTGCCGCGAGTCGCCGATCCTGACGGCAATGGTGTCCACGGCGAGCACGGTCACGACGAAGCCATGCACGGCGGGTCGCACGGCCTGGCGAAGTACGTGTACGTTTTCCTCGCGCTGTGCCTGCTCACCTGCTGCTCGTTCCTGACGTACTCCGACTTCTGGCCGTACCACGACCGCCCCGCCGTCGGTCGGACGTTCATGATGATTGTCAGTTGCACCAAGGCGTTGCTGGTGATCCTGTTCTTCATGCACCTCAAGTACGAGGCGCAGTGGAAATGGGTGCTCACGGTGCCCGCCTCGGTGATGTCGTTGTTCCTGCTGCTGGCGCTGGTGCCTGACATCGGCATGCGGCTGCGCAAGTACTCCGAGGAGCGCAAGGAACATCTCGGCACCCGGTCCGACGCCCAGCGCATCGAAAGCGCCAGTGCCGCCCTGCACGAGCACGAGTCGCACGACGCGGCGCCGGCCCACGCCCACTAGTCGCGCCACGCGCAGCCCGCACCGCTGGAATGTCATGACCGACCAGCCCGCCATCGAGATCGCGCGGCTGGTGCACCACTACGGCGATCGCCGCGCGCTCGACGGCCTCGACCTGCGAATCGAACGCGGCGAGACCTTCGCCATTCTCGGGCCCAACGGCAGCGGCAAGACCACGCTGTTCCGGCTGCTCTCGACGCTGATCGCCCCGCAAGCAGGCACGATCACGGTGTTGGGGCTGGATATCGTCGCCCAGCGCCGCGCCGTGCAGCAGCAGCTCGGCGTGGTGTTCCAGGCGCCCAGCGTCGATAAAAAACTCACCGTGCGCGAGAACCTGCGCTACCATGCGCCTCTCGTAGGCCTGTCGGGCGCGAAAGCGCAGGCGGCGATCGACGAACTGCTCGCGCGATTTCATTTGGCCGATCGCGCCAACGACTTGGCCGAAACACTGTCCGGCGGCATGCGCCGGCGCGTCGAGCTGGCCAAAGGGCTGATGCATCGCCCCAGCCTGGTGCTGCTCGACGAGCCGACGGCAGGGCTCGATCCCGCCGCACGCAACGACCTGTGGCAGTGGCTGCGCACGGTCCGCGAACAAGACGGCACGACGATCGTCGTCACCACGCACTTGTTGGACGAGGCCGAGCGGGTCGATCGCCTGGCGATCCTCGACCGCGGCAAGCTCGTGGCCCTCGACACGCCCGACGGGCTGCGCTCGACCGTGGCGGGCGATTCGATCACGATCGACACGGCCGACCCGCCGGCGCTGGCCGAGGCGATCGTGCGCGAGCTGGGCTGGCCGGCCGCCGTGGTCGATCATCGCGTGCGCCTCGAGCGCCCCGAAGGACACCGGCTGATCCCGCAATTGATGGAGACATTCGCCGGGCGCGTGCAGGCGATCACCGTGGGCCGGCCGACGCTCGAGGACGTATTCATCGCGCGCACGGGAAGGCGACTGGAAGAGGTTTAGCAACCCCTCTCCCTTTGGGAGAGGGTGGCCGCCGACGCGGCGGCCGGGTGAGGGAGAAGCGCGTACGCGGCGTCGATGACGCTTCGCCCTCATCCGCCCTGCGGGCACCTTCTCC
>DASZPI010000782.1:0-4324 GCA_035550355.1 Pirellulales bacterium | reverse complement strand
CCTTGACGGCTGCCGTGGCGCAGGTGCGGTGCATCGTTTCTTCGAACGAGACCTTGCCGTTGCCGTCGCTGTCTTGCTCGCTGTAGTGCCAGATGACCGCCGAGTTGGGGTTAGGCCGCGCGACCTCGCCCTCTTCGGGGTTCACGGCCTGCAGTCGGCGATGCGGGATCGGCTTGCTGGTATCGGCCACTTTGAATGCCAGCTCGGCGCTCACGTCGCCGCGCTTGGTCGGATCGATGCACCACAGGTGCCCCACCCCTTCGCCGTGTTCAGGGTCCTGGCCCACGGCCAGGTAAATGCGCTCTTCGTAGGCCACCGGCGTGCCGATGATCTCGTTGCGCGTTCCGCGACCACCGAGAATGTACTTCGACTCCTTCGGGTTGGCGTCGAACTGCCACAGCGGAACGGGATGGCCGTCCTTGCCCTCGTCGGCCTGGAACGAATACAGCCAGCCGTCGCCGCCGGCGAAGATCACTTGATCCACGCCACCCAGTTTTGCGATGCACGGGCTCGACCATTGGCCGTGCAGAATGTTCTCGCCCGGCGACGCGTCCTGCCAGATCAGCTTGCCGGTGTGCTTGTTCACGCACAAAAAGCTCGGCGCCTTGGGGGCGGGCAGATTGATATGCGTCTCGTCGACGCCGTTGCTGGTGCAGACGAACAGCAGATCGCCCAGCGCGCCGATCGAGCAACTGCACATATTGTGCTGCGAGACGCCGAGCTCCTTCATCATGTCGAGCACCCAGACCACGTCGGCCTCGGTCTTGTCGGTGTACTTTTCTTCGGTGTACGGGCCGTCGTTCTCGTTGTCGTGAAAGCCTTGCGTGTCGAGGCACATCACCTCGCCGCGGCTGGTGACGTACCACAGCCGATCGCCTTCGACCATCGGCGTCGAGCAGATGCCTTGCAGCGGCCAATCGTGGACGCGGCCGGTCGGCAACTTCTCGCTCGAAGCTTGCCACAGGAACTCGCCGTCGCTCTCGCGGAAGGCCAGCAGGCAGCCGAGGTCGACGGTGGCCGGGTAGCGCTTGATATAGCCGTAGCCGTTGTTCGTGCCGACGTACACCTGGCCGTTGGCGATCACCGGGTTGCCGTAGCTTTGCGACCCCAGGCTCGACACCCAGCGGACATGCTCGCTGGTGTCTTTCTTCCAGGCGCCGGTTTTGGCGTCGAACTCGCCGGGCACAAACTCGGCGGGAATGTTGGTGCCGTCCGGGGTGTTGTCGCGCGCCGGAGTTCCGCCCCACATCGGCCAATCGTGCGGGCCGTACGGCGGGGCGCTCGAGTCACTCTTGGCGGCCAGGACGAACGAGATGGCAGTCGCGACGATTGCGATCGCGGCCAAGGGGCGAACGAGGGTCATGGCAGGGGTTACTCCGAATGTCTAATGGCGAATGGCGAATGTCTAAGGATTGACGAATTCGCCATTCGTTCTTGGGTGATCAGTTTGCGGTCACTTTCACATTGTCGATGAAGATCTCGGCATCGGTGGCATTGCCAAACATGCCGGGGCTGCCTTGCAGATTGCCGTAGTCGTCGGTCGCTTCGATCGACCACTCGGCGGGCTCCTTGTCGTCGCGCGGCCACACTTTGCCCCGCAGCACCGCCTTGCCCCCTTCGGTCGAGGCCTGGAACTTCATCGTGTACCAGGTGTCGGCCTTCCAGGCAAAGTCGACGGTCTTCGACCAGCGGTCGAGCTCCGAATCCCAGCTACGCAATTGTAGCTGCTGCTTGGTGCCCATCAGGTCCATCGTGTAACGCTGCGCGATCAGGCCCACGTCGGCCATCTTGTTGTCTTCGGTGGCGCTGCGCACATCGGCCTGAATGGTGTAATCGTGCAGATCGTTGGGGCCGAACCAGCCGCGGCTCTTGGTGCCCAACGGGATGGTCGTGATCTTGACCATCATCGGGTTGCCTTCGACCTCGCGAATCTGGTGGCGATAGCGCATGCCAATCCAGGTGACCGGGATCTCCTTGTCGCTGAAGTCGAAGCTCCACGGCAGCGGCGGAATGACGCGCAGCCGCGCGGTGCCGCTGAGCGCGCCGACGGTCGCCTTCACCAGCACGCCGCTGTGTTGCTTGCCGCTGGGGGCGGTGTAGGTGCCGTCGTCGGCGATCTCGCCGGGACCTTCGATCGTAAACTTCGGCTTGTCCTTGCTTTCGACCGGCTGACCCTTCTCGTCGTACAGCCGCACGCGATACTGCACCTTCTCGCCCGGCTTGACGATCGATTCGGCGGGAATGACCTGCACGGTTGCCGGCCCGCTGCCGAACAACGTCTCGGCTTCGGTCTTCGTGGCGGCCAGCTCCTGATCGACCCCGGGCTTCGCATCCTTTTCGGCCAGGCAGAACATCCGATCGGTGGTTGCCAGAAACAGCTTGCCATGCGACACGACCGGCGAGCCGTGAATCTCTTCGCCTTCCTTGAAGCGGAGGCGATGCGTGACCTTGACGCCCGCCTTTTCGTCGGGCGTGCACACATGCCACACGTTCGTGGTGCAGGCGTAGATCTTGCCGTCGGCATACGTCAGGCTGGCACGCATGATCGAGCCGGCCAGCTTCACGCGCTTGCCCACCTGCTTGCCGCTGTCGGCCTCGAACGTGTACAGGTTGCCCGAATCGTCGGCGCCGTACAGCCGGTTCTTGACCTTGATCATCGAGCTGCGGCCGATCATCACGCCCTTATCGACCCACAGCGCGCCGCCTTCGGTGATGTCCTTGCCGCCGGTGCCGGCGTTGCCCTTGATCGCGGCGACCTGGCCCATCGTGTTCACGTCGGGAAAGTTTTCTTCGCTTTGACCCATGTACACGATGCCGCTGTCGATCAGCGGTGTGACGTTGATGCCGCGAATCGTGATTTTGTATTTCCAGATCGGCGCGCCGGTGCGAGGCTGCATGGCCCAGACCGCACCGTCGCCGGAGCCGAACACCATCGCCGCCAGACCGTCGAACACCGTCGTCACCGGAGTGCTGTAGGTCGTGTCGGCCGGGCGCGGCGTGGTGCCGGTAAACCAGATCGTCTCGCCGGTACGCTTGTCGAACGCCATGAAGCGGTGCGTCGGCACGGCGTAGTCGCCCCAGTTGGTCATCACGGCGCTGGCGATGACCAGGTCGTCGTAAACGATCGGCACGTTGGTGCGCCCGCCGTAGGTGCTGAGCAGGCCGTACTCCTCGGTCATCGAGTGCGACCAAATCGTCTTGCCGCTCTCGCCGTCGATGCACTGCAGGTAGCCGTTCACGCTTTGGGCGTAGACGTTGCCGGTTTCGGGATCGCCCACCACGGCGCTCCAGGCGACCCGCTCCTTGGGCACGTCCGACAGGAACACATTCCAACTGTTCGTCCACAACACCTTTCCGGTCGCGGGATCGGCGCAGAGGACGCACTCGCCTTCGCGCGGCGTCTCGGGGGCGAAGCGGGCCAACGTGTACAGCTTGCCGCGCATGACGATCGGCGTGCTGCGGGTGGCCAGCTCTTTGGCTTCCCAGACAACATTCTTACCGTCGATCTCCCACTCGCCGACGATGCCGGTCTCGGCCGAGATGCCGTCCTGGCGCGGGCCGCGCCACATGGGCCAGTCGAGCGGATCGACCTTGAATGCTGGCTTGGCGGCCGGCGCCGGCTGGGCGGCGCTCGACGCGTCGGCAACCGCAGTGTCATCCTTGGGTTTGGCAGCCTTCGCCGACTCGCTGGCTTTGGCGGCTTTCGTGCCGGGCATCTTCTCAGGGTTGTCGGGCTTGCAACCGGCCGCTGCCAGCAACGGCGCCGCGATCAACACCGACATCAAAGCGCGTGCGTACGAGCGTACACTCATGAGCAAATGGACCTTCTATGAGCAGTGGACTCGATCTTCCGTGGACTCTGCCGACTGGATGATTTGGGCGGGAAGCGTGCGAAGGCAGACAGTCAGGATACGTCGCGGAAAGGGCGAGAACAAGCGGCGATCGCCACGCGTGTTCCGCGGCCGTCGATCATCGCAACGTGCGACGATTGGCTAACAATCTGCCTAGTCGAACCACTCGTCTGCGGGGTCGAACTTGGGCAGGGCAAGAATCAGCACACGCATCCGGCCGATCGCCCGATGGCGCGTGCCCGGTCGAATCATAATGCACATGCCGGGATGCACGTCGACCCGCTCGTCGTCGAGCTGCATCTGCGCACCCGGCTCGCACTCGAGGAAGTAATACGTCTCGGTCAGCCGGCGGTGATAGTGAAGCTTCGCGTCGACGGCAATCTCGGTGCGATGCACGGTCCCGGGAAAATCGTCGACCTGGGCAAACGCTCGCCGCGCATTACCGCAAGGGCACGCCACGGGAGCGATCGAAT
>DASZPI010000781.1:0-2781 GCA_035550355.1 Pirellulales bacterium | reverse complement strand
CGCATCCCTCCGTGATTGCTCGGCATTTTTCAGCAAAGCCAGCGCGCCGAGGCCATAGAAGGTGTATTCGACATCGACGGCCGCGTCCCATTCGGCGCCGCGAAAACCGCCGCAGTCGCTTTCCATGGCACGAACATACCGCGATACCGCCGGGTGGTCTACTTCGCCGAGCGTGCCGAGGGTTTCAAGCGTGAGCAATCCGGTGAACGTGCTGAGTACATCGGCGATCGGGATGCGCGTGTTCGCGCGTAAGCCGCCTTCGTCGGTCTGCGCATCGAGCAGGTAGTCGGTCGCGGCAGTCCGCGTCGGCTCGTCGAGTGCTTTCAGCAGGGCAAGCGTTCCGATTGCCGCCGCGGTTGGGTTGGTGCCGCTGGTCTGCATCGGTCCCAGCTCGACGAAACCGCCGTCGCCGCGGCGACGGCTGGCGATGAATTTAACGATGCGCTGTGGCTCGACGATCGCGCGGCCGATCAGGTCGTTGCACACCGCCATCAGAAATGTGTAGTACGTGCTGCTGGATTGTCCTTCTTCGGTTTTCGCATAGCCGCCGTCGGCTCGTCGGAAACGCTCAAGCTCGCTCGATACGGCCTCGCGCCAACCGGGGGCCGCGTCGGCAAACGGATTCACTCCGGCCGACAACTCCAACAACAACCCGCCGTACACCAGCGAAAGAAAGTCGATGATTGGAACCCGTTCCGTGAGGCACCTGCGCAAGTAGGCCGCCGCGCGCTCGGCGGTGGGACCGGCCAATTGGCCGCACAGGGCCAAACCGCGCAGCGCGAAGCCGGTGTAGTACAGGTCGCTGGGCCCGTCGCGGCCGGCGAACCCGCCATCCTCTCGCTGCTGAGCGACGAGCCATTGGGCGTGACGTTCACGGACCGGTTCGTCGAGTTCAGCGATGCCGCTGGCCAGACGGAGCGTGAGATCGGCAAGATAAGGCATGCTTGAATGCGGAATGGCGGGGCGCGACTAGGGTCGAGGCGACGCGTTCAGTTTGTTGCGGAACCACTCGGGGATCGCGGTCGATTGGTATCCCCCCTGCCCGTCTTCGCGGCAACAGACGGTGGTCATGGTGCCGGTGGCGATTTCTACGCCAGCGACGCGGAACACAAACCGGTAGCGAATGCTCTTGTCGCCCAACCGATCGACGCTCAGCTCGATCTCGACCGTGTCTTCAAAGCGGGCTGAGCCGCGGTAGTCGCAATTCACGGCGACACGCGGCCAGGCCAGCGTGCCGTGCTCGTCGGAGCCCATCACGCTCAGGCCTCGTTTGCGTAAGAACTCGTGCTCGGCCTGCTCCATGTACTGCAGGAACACCGAGAAGTGCACGATGCCCGCGGCGTCGGTGTCACGGAACTCAACAATCCGGCTGGTCGTAAAGATCGGAGCGGCCATGAATCAGGCAAGCTCCGGTGCCGGTGTGCCGAGCGCTTCGGGAATCTCCGTCGCCAGCTTGTTGTGCGCCGCGATGACTTCCTGATAAAGCGTGCGATGACGTTCGGCCATGAGCTGGTCGTGATACCGTTCGCGAACGGCACGCTGGCCCTGGCGACCAAGCTCGTCGCGGTTTGCTGGGTCGAGCAGCAACGACTTTAGCACGCGCGCAAGGTCTTCAACATTGCCGGGCTGAAAAGTCATGCCGCCACCGGTATCGGCGACGAGTTCGGGAAACGTGCCGTGTGCCGGCACCACGACCGGCGTGGCATTGGCCAAGCTCTCAAGCATCGGAATGCCTTTGCTTTCGCGGTACACGGTCGGCAAGGCCATCACGTCGAGCGAGCGCAGAAAGTCGATCTTGCCCTCGCGGGTCAGCTCGCCGCGATATTCCATGCGGTCGTTCAGGCCCCAGCGATCGAGCTTGGCTCGTTGCTCGGCAAAATAGGCACGATCGCCGGCATTTAAATAGCCCGCGATCAGCAACTTCGTGGGGGGCACGGCGGGATCGTCGGTTAAAAGCTTAAACGCATCGACAAGTTGGTGCAGACCTTTTTCCGGCGCGATGCGGGCGAAGTAGCCGAGGCGCAAGGGCTCGCTGGGCTCGCTCGAACGCCGATCGCCGTGGCCGGCGAGCTTCAGGCCGTGCGGAATGACCGTGATACGTTGCCGCTGGACATTCAAATAATCGGACATGAACTCGGCGTAGTACTGGTTCAACGCCACGAAACGAGCGATGCCAGCGGCGCGGCGACGGAGCTCTTCGCGCACCCGGCCGTACCAGCGCGGAGACAAACGTTCGATGAACAGATCTTCGCCCGACAACGTGCACACGACCGGCACATCAAGCTGCTCGCCGATCTCTCGAGCGACGCCCGAGAGCATGGAGTTCGACAGGTGAACGACTTCCGGTTTTGGACCATCCTTCAACCAGGCGATGAGCTTATCGAGCTCTCGTCGCTGGTGGCCGTGTTCGCCGCGCAGCATGGACAACGTGAGCGGACCGAGCTTTTCGGCGCGGACGGCGAAATTCAGCTTCGACAGGCTGTTGAGCAGCCAGGGGGCGTCGAGCCAGCGCGTGGCCCAGGCGGGCAGCCAGCGAAACAGCGGAATCTTTTCTTCCAAGTAAACGTTGATGCCGCCGTAAAAGATCGGCGGCACATCGCTCATGTTCGGTTCGTCGGTCCGCAGCGGCGTGTAGGTCGGCGTCAGAAAAATCTCTTCGCCTTGTTGGTGCAGAGCGGCGGCAAGGGTGTTGTCGTGCAGACAACTACCGCAGTACATGCCCGCGGCGCCGGCAGCGAGATAGACGATCTTCATCGACGTTCACCCAATGCGTTTAGCCGC
>DASZPI010000780.1:0-8684 GCA_035550355.1 Pirellulales bacterium | reverse complement strand
AAGCCGCCGGCGATCTTCGCGTTCGCGTCGGCGTGTTGGGCCCGCAGATCGACCAGTTTGCCCGAGAGCGGCGCGTCGGCGGCCGCCTCGAACACCACCGCCACCGTGCCGACGTTCGGCGAGACTTGCGGCGCGTGCATCGTCACGCCTGGCGGCAAGTCGTCGGCCGACAGTTGCAACGGTCCGCCGAAATCGTACCGGTTCGCCTGGAACAACGCGGTCCAGCGGTTGCCGCGCGGCACGGCGATCCACTGCCGCGTTTGATTGTCGTTCCGCGCCACCTCGGGAATCGTCAGCGTCAGACGCGGGGCTACGGGCGTCACCTCGACGCGATATACGTAGTCGGCTCCGCCGCCCAGGAGTTGATCGCGGAGGTGGACGAAGTACTCGCCGGCGGCCGGGGCGGTGAACCGCAGGAAGCTGTCGAAGTTCGCGCCCTCGTCGTCGTTGCCACCCAGGTGCTTGCCCGAGGCGTCGAACATGTCGAGCACCGGGTCGAGCGGCGAGCCGAGCGTGCGGGCAAACACGCGCAGATCGACGACCTGCCCCTGCGCCAGCGTGATGCGGAAGATATCGACGTCGCGCGGTTCGCCGATGATGCCGTTGAGCGCGATCGGCACGCCGGTCGGCGACATGGCCCGGTCGAAACCGTTGTTCGGCTCGATCTCGAGCACGTTGGCAAATGGCGAGACGCGCAGCGGGTTGGCCGACATCGCGCTGCGACCGTCGCGCTCGGCCAGCGCGGCGAAGCGCGCCGTGGGCTGGTCGGGGAGCTTCAGCTCGGCCGCCATCGGCCCGAGCTTATCGCCCAGGTAGCTGACGGCGAGCGGCTGACCGGCCTGGCCGCCGGCTGGGTAGACGGCCGTGGGGCGTGGAAAGTCGCCAATATGCAGGCGATACACGAAGTTATCGGCCCCGGCGAACGAGCTTTCGCGGATCGAAACGATGTACGTGCCGTCGGCCGGTGCGATGGCCTGGGCGAAACCGTCTTGCGCCAGCAGCGGCGTATCGTCGGCGGCGTCGAGCTCGAACCGCTTGGCGTCGAGAATGGCGACCGACACGTCCGACAGGGCGCGCCCCAGGCGGATCGCTTCGACCTCGGCCGTAATAAGCTGTCCTTTTTTCGCTTCGACGGCGTAGTAATCAATGTCCTCGTTCGCGGCGATGCCGGCGACCGTGGTGTTCAAGGCGATCTTTTGCGGCTGCGCGAAGTTGCTGTTCGGTTCGGTCTCGGCGACCACCGGCAGTCGGCCGACCCAGAAGGTGTGCAGCCGGCTGAGGCCGCTCGTGGTGCGCAGGCGGAGATGGTACTCGCCCAGCCGCGCGTCGGGAGCAATCTTGATGAGCGCTTTGACCTGGTCGCCGTTGGGGCCCACCGGCTCGATCTTGGCGACCGCGAGGCCCGGCTCGTAGAGCAACAGCTCTTGTGCATTTGCCAGTCGAGCGCCGCGAAGCAGCAACTCGACATCGCTGCCGCGCGTGCCGCCGGTGGGCGAGACGCTCGACACGTCAGGGCTGGTGGCCCGCAGCGATTCGACCGTTGCGGCGAGCCACACGATCGATACGATCCACGGCCAGCATCGAGTATGTCTCATGCGAGCAACTCGTTGACCACTTTGCCGTCGGCGACGATCTCGATCGGCCGATCGCCGGGGGCCATCAACTCCTTGTCGGCGTTGATGCCCAGTTGGTGGTACAGCGTGGTGGCCCAATCTTCGACCGTGAGCGCGTCCTCCGACGGCTCGGTGCTCGTGGCGTCGCTCTTGCCGTAGACGAGGCCGCGTTTCAGGCCGCCGCCGGCCATCATGATCGAGTACACCTTCGGATAGTGGTCGCGGCCGGCGGTGCCGTTGATCTTGGGCGTGCGGCCGAACTCGGTGGTGAGCATCACGATCGTCGAACCCAGCAGGCCGCGGCGATCAAGGTCGCGGATCAGGGCGGCAAAGCCCTGATCGAGCGGTGGGACGTTGGCGGCCATCTGGCCGTGGATGTTGTCGTGATGGTCCCAGCCGCCGAAGGTGAGCGTGACAAATCGGACGCCCGCCTCGACCAGCCGGCGGGCGAGCAACATTCGCCGTCCCGCGGCGTGGGCGCCGTATTCGCTGCGAATGTTCTCAGGCTCCGCCCCCAGGTTGAAAGCCTCGCGGGCGTCGTTGGAGCTGATCATGGCGTAGGCACGCTGGTAGAACGAGTCCATCGCGTCCAGGGCGTCGGATTGTTCGAGCTTGCGGAAGTGCTCGTCGGCCGCCGCGATCATGGTCCGCTGCCGGGCGAAGCGTTCGGGGCTGATGCCGCCGAACAGGCTGAGGTCTTTGACCTGGAAGCCGTCCGAGGCCGGGTCGGCGCCCAGGCTGAATGGTCCATAGGCGCTGCTCAGGTAGCCTGAGCCGGCGTCGACCGTGGGCAGGTTGGGGATGCACACATACGGAGGCAGGCTGCCGCGGGCGCCGAACTCGTGGGCGACAATCGAGCCGATCGACGGGTACTTCAAGGCCGGGCTGGGACGGTAGCCAGCAAACATGTTGTGCGTGCCGCGCTCGTGGGCCGCTTCGCCGTGGCTCATTGCCCGGATCACGCAGAGCTTGTCGGCCACGTCGGCCGTTTGCTTGAACAGTTCGCCGAAGCGCTCGCCTTCGATGCGAGTGGCAATGTTTCCGTACGGGCCGCGGTACTCGACCGGGGCGTACACCTTCGGGTCGAACGATTCCTGGGCCGCCATGCCGCCGGGAAGGAAGATATTGATGACCGATTTGGCGGGGCCTTCGACCGAGGCGTAGGTTTTGGGCGCTGCCAACGCTCGCAGCCGAAGCGCATCGCCCAACGTGAGGCCAAGTGAGCCGATCGCGCCGACTTGCAGGAAGCCGCGGCGCGACGTGCGCGCGGCTTGTCGTCCGCCGACAAAGCGTTGATTTTCTTGCATCAATCGTCCTCCTTCACACGGTCGCATCATTATGGCCTGAACGGGGGCTGTTTGGCGACGGTTGCGATTGGTGGTCGCTGCGCGATCTCATTCGCGCAGACTCGCCCGCATGAGATTGTCGTAATGCCGGCCTTGGTTACGTCGCAGCGACGCGGAGTATCGTCGCGGGTGGCATGAAGTTGGCCCGACGCAAGCAGTTAGCACATCTGCGCGATCGAGCAAATGACGATCGGGCGAATGATTATCTGGCTAGCGCGCCCGACGACGCCGGAGGCGCAGGAGTGCGGCGGTCGCCAGCGCTCCGAGAGCCATCGTGCTGGGCTCGGGCACGGGCGTGTACTCGAGATACAGGCTGCCCAAGTCGGGGCTCGCGAAGAGGTCGAAGAACCCGAGTCCAAATAGGCTGTTGCTTGTCATGATGGAATTCGAATCGAGGCTGGTATTCAGATATCCAGTCACGGTTGAAGTAAAGTTGTCGTTGCTGGTGGCGATCAGCCACTGGTAATGCTGTGCGGGATTGAAGTCGGCCAGCGCTGCGTCGGTATCGCCGACCGTGATTGAATGCAGTTGAATCACGAACCCCGGCGAGACCACCAAGTTGCCCGCGTTCCAGAGATCCCAACCGGGATTGCCGCCGGCTATGCCAGAGTGTGTAAGCCCTGCCTGGTCATGCGACAGATCGTTGATCTGCCAGATGTATTGCCCGCCGGAGTTCCAGGCGGCGTAACTGGTCGTCATTGTGCCGGGACTGTTGCCAGGCGACACGGCACCGCCATCGTTGACGTTCAAGGTATCGAACACGCCGGTACCGGTGACTAACCCGTGGTTGCCGACGGTTACGCTGCTATGCACGGCGCCATTGTTCACCAGAGTGCTACCGCTTACATCGAGCGCAGTGGCCGAGAGCGTGCTGCCGCTTGCCACGGCGATCGAGCTGGCTGAGAACGTGCTGCTCGGGTCGATCGTGAGCGAACCGGCATGCTCGATGGTGGTCGTGGAGCTGCGGAGCATGGAGCCGGGAGCGAGGACCATCGAGCCGGTCGATACATCGAGTGCGACGTTGTTCAGCAGCGTGCCGCCGAGGGTCATCGTGCCGCTAGCGACTTGCAGGGTGCCGTAGAAATCGTACGGCCCGCCGGTGGCGGTGAAGTTCAGGTTCCCGGTGCTCCGCAGCGTGCCATAGCTGCCAAGCGTGCCGCTGAAGCTGCCGCCCTCGACGGTCGTGGTGCCGGAGACATAAAACGTGCCGGTGCCGGTCAGATCGCGGATCGTGCCATTGGTGACACCCAAAGAACCGCCGCGCATGTTGAGCGTGCCTGCGGCATTGTCGAAGTTGTTGGCCTGAACGTTGCCGCCGCTTTCAACGGTCAGCGAACTGCCGTCGTACAGCTTGATGGAGTAGGAGCCGACGCCACCGTTGTTGCGCGCAACGAGCGATCCCACGCCACCGTCGGCGCTGCCAAGGACCACCGATTGCACGCCGCCGTAGTTGGCCAACGACCCGGCATCGAGCACCACGTTGCCGATCGCCCCGGCATGCGCGCCCACGGTATAGTAGCCACTTTCGAGCAGCGAACTGCCGGAGACCGTCAGTGTGCCGGCTGCGTAATCGCCGACGACCACGCTGCCGCTGTAGAACGTTGCTCCGCCCGTGAGAGCCAACGCGCCGTTGCCGTCGGCGGTGCCGATCGTGGTGCTGGCGATGTTGAAAGCGTACGCATTGTTCAGTACGAACGTCGGGGCGTTCGACCCGCCGATGGCCAGCACGCCGCCGTTGTGCGTGTAGGTGCCGCCATCGACCGTGAGCGTGCCGCCGTTGAAGCTGAGCGCGCCGTCGCTGTGATCGAGAGTGGTAGCCGTGACGCTGCCGCCGGTGTCGATGGCCAGCGTGCCTTGGTCCCAGAGCTTGAGCGTGCCGCCAACGTTAAGCGCGCCGTTGTCGGTAACGGTGACGATCGCGAATCCGCCGCTGGAGGTGTCATTGCCGCCGGCATACAGGCTGCCAGCGTTGTTCCAAGTCGAGCCGGCGCCGCTAACGGCGACTGTTGCCGCCGCCCCAATGCCACTGGCGAGATAAGTGACCTCGCCGACATTGAGAACGCCTCCGTTGGAAACAGTTACAGTGCCGTTGCCAACAGGCGAAACCGAGATTGAATGCGTCGTACTAAAGCTGGAATTCGCGCCGCTAACGGTCAGTGCTCCGGTACCGTACGAATCGCCAATGTCGGCATCGGCTGTGATGAAGCGCGAGCCGCCGAGCACTGCTACACTGCCAGTCCCGAATGAGTTTCCGACATAGAGAGAGCCACCATTCGACAACAACGATTGGTTGTCGAGATTGACGGCGCCGCTCCCCGATGAATGGCCAATCGTAAATTCGTTGCCGTTGATCAGCGTGCTGCCCCCGAGAAGATTGAGAACGCCTCTCTCGGCGTTGTCGCCGACCACCGTGTTGGCGGTATTGGTGAGCGTGCTGCCGTCAATAATCGATAGTGTGCCTGAGTGGCTGTTATCGTAGTAGCTTGTGCCGACATTCAATTGAGTAATGCCGCTGATGGTCGCGCCGCCGGCAAGGACGAGCGTAGGATTGTTCGCACCATCAATCGTCAACGACGCGGCCGGTTGTGTGTACGTGCCGCCGTTGATGGTAAGCGTGCCGCCGTTGAAGCTGAGCGTGCCGACGGAATTGTCGAAATTGGTGGCGGTTACGCTACCGCCTGTGTCGATGGCCAGTGCTCCCGAATCCCAAAGCTTGATCGTGCCCCCAACGTTGAGTGCGCCATTGTCGTTGATCGCAACGATTGCGCTATCGCCGCTTCGGGTGTCACTTCCACCGATGTATACGCTACCAGCGTTGGTCCAAGTCGACCCGGTGCCGCTGACATCGACCGTTGCCACCGAACCAGCCGGCGTCCCTCCGTTATCGGCAAGGTAGCTATTCCCGCCGATCGCGAGCTTGCCTCCGTTCGCAACGGTCACCGTGCCCGTGCCACCGCCGTAACCGACCCAGAATGAGTTGGTGGTCGTATAGCTGGAATTCGCGCCGCTCACGGTCAGCGATCCAGCACCGAGGAAAAAACCAATATTGCTGTCATACGCAGTGACACTCGAGCCGCCAAGCACTGTCGCGGTACCATTCGCACCGGTGCCGCCACCGATTTGGAACGAGTTTCCGTTGGACCACGACGACTGACCGTCGAGATGGACGGCACCGACCGATCCGGCGCCACCAATGACAGTGAGGTTGTTATTGATGAGCGTGCTACCCCCAGACAGATTAACGACGCCCGAAGCACCAAAGACGCCAACATACGCTACGCCGGTATTGGTCAATGTGCTCCCGTCCAAAACCGACAGTGTGCCCGAATTGTAACCGACATAGCCGACAGACAATTGCGTGATGCCGCTGGTGGTGGCGCCGTGGGATAGCACCAATGTTGGATCGTGCGCGCCGTCGATTATCAGGTCGCCGGGTGATTGTCGGTACGAGCCGCCGTTGATGGTGAGCGTGCCGCCGCTGAAGCTGAGCGTGCCGACGGTGTTGTCGAAGTTGTGCGTTGTGACCGAGCCGCTGCTGTCGAGATTCAGGGTGCCGTTGTCCCACAGCTTGAGCGTGCCGGCGATGGTGAGCGTGCCGCCGTCGATTACGGAGACGATGCCGCTTCCGTTGGGCACGGAATCGTTTCCGCCGACATACAAGCTGCCGGCGTTGTTCCATTGCGAACCCGCGCCGCTGATCGTCGCCACGCCAGCAGAGCCGCTAGAAGAGCCTAGCTGGGCGGTGCCGCTGTTGACCGTGCCACCGTTGAGCACGTTCAGCGCGCCCATGGCGCCCGAACCCACATAAAGTTCGTTCGTAACGTTCCATGTCGAGCCGGCGCCGCTGACGGTTGCAGTGCCCGCGTTCGCAAGATAGCCCTGGCTGCTTGACACCGTGCCGCCATCGAGGACATACAGCGAGCCGGTGCTGCTATTGCCCACCACGAGCGCCGTGTCAATATTCCATGCCGATCCCGCGCCGCTCACGGTTGCCGCACCCGCGGAATGGAACGCCAGATACGCGGACTGGCTGTTCAGCGTCCCCCCGGAGAGCACATTGAGCGAGCTTGAACCAGTGCCGAAATAGCCGACGTTCAAGTCTTCCGAAAATGTCAGCACCGAGCCGCTGCCGCTAACCGTGATCAGACCGTTGCTGTTGTCGTTATCGCCCATGTAGCCGTACCTGGCCGACACGGCGGCGCCGTTCAACACATTGAGCGTGCCCGAGCCAAAATAGCCCACGTGCAACTCTTGCGCGATGGTCCACGCCGAGCCAGCGCCGCTTACGGTTGCCGCCCCCGTGGCGTTGTCATCCATTCCCAGCCATCCGTAACCGCTCGTTACCTTGCCGGCGTCCAGCACGTTCAGCGCGCCGCCGCTTTCGTTGGCCACGAGCAGCCAATTCGAGAGATTCCACGCAGAGCCTGCGCCGCTGACAGTCGCAGCGCCAGCGGAGTTGTTTCCCACATAGCCGTCGGAACTCGCCACCGTGCCGCCAGCGACAATGCTCAGGAAGCCATTGCTGTTGTTGCCAACGGTGATCTGACCACCGCTGTGCCATAGCGAGCCTGTACCGCTAACATTCACAGTGCCGGTGGAGTTCGCCACGTCGCCAAGTACCGCCGCGCCGCTGTTACTCAAGGTGCTGCCACTCAAAACCGAAATCGCCCCGGCATTGCCATCGCTCGCGCCGACGTACAGCGCTTCAATTCCGCTGGTCGTGGCACTATTGATCAACGTCAGCACCGGTGGCTCGCTACCGTCGACGTACAACAAGCCCGAGGGGAACTGTGAGTACACGGTGCCGTCGTAGGTCACCGATGACGAGATGGTGTACGTTGGCGACGGCTGGGCGTGCGCGGTAACGCTCAGGGCGCACGCCAACAAAATCGCTGCGATCCCAGCCCACCCCGAACGCATCTTGCGCATGCCCCCGCGGATGCGAGAAATTGATCGCCCCCCAAACTGTGACAAAAACCTAATCACCAGCGTACCGAGCAGCAACAAAAAAAACCGTCGGCGGCTGCCGGATCAACGGTGTCATCCGAGCGATGAAGTCCGCCTACGACCTAGAACGGCGCAGCATCAGACGATTCTTGCAGGAGCACGAGCCGCGATCGTAAGCCAGCGAAGCTCCACAACCTGCGATCGACGAGTCCGCTTCTCTTACGGGCGCGGCTCGTTCGGGGCCCTTACGGCCCCGTGATCTCACACTGCGGCAGTGCCTTTTTCAGCCGGGCCACGCCATCGGCGGTGACCTTCGTGCCTCGCAGGCTGAGCTGCCGCAGGCCGGTCATCGATTCGAGCGTCGGCAACTCATCGTCGGTGATGCCGGTTTCGTCGAGAATCAGCCGTTCGACGTCGGTCATTTCCGCGAGCCACCAGGCAACGTTCGGACCGCGGACATCCTTGTCTCCCGTCAGGTTGATCTCGACGATGCGCTCGAGGTCTGAGTCGGCCAGTTCGCGATGGGCGTTGCCAGGGGCGACGACGATCGTCTCGCCGGTCGCTCGGAGAACCACCGTCAGCGATCTGCCGGTTCCGCGCAGTGCCTCTTCCTGGAGTTGCGGGAAATGCCAATAGATTTTGCAGTTGGGTAGCGCCGCGCGCAACGCCTCGTACGTGCTTTGCCTGCCAAGGAAGGAGATGTAGAGCCGTTTCAGGGTCTTGAGCGCAGCCAAATTCAGCAGGCCAGAGTCGGTCGTTTTCACCTCGTAAGGGAAGC
>DASZPI010000779.1:0-3254 GCA_035550355.1 Pirellulales bacterium | reverse complement strand
GACTTCTTCCCGTTCAATCGCGTGGAACTGGCGCGCGAGGAACCGGAAATCTATGCCCTCGTGTACAAGTGCTGGGGCCTCGAGCGATAATCCCCTTCGGCCGACGTTGCGCGACCTGGGCTCGTGCCGGCACGCGGCGATCAAGGAAATTCCGTTGCGGCTAGGAGTCGCCGGCAATCGTCGCCGGGGCGACGACCGCGGCCGAGGCGTGGGCTCGCAGGTGCTTCGGCGGAACGACGTCGCTGGCGAGCCGCACCCACTTCAAAGCGCTGATGAAGTAATAGTTCAAATCGAACTCGTACCAGCGTCGCTGGACCGAGGCGCTGGTCGGATCGTGGTGATGATTGTTGTGCCAGCCTTCGCCGCCGGTGATGAACGCGACGAACCAATTGTTCCGGCTGTCGTCGGCCGTGGGAAAGTTTCGGTAGCCGAACAGGTGCGTCAGCGAGTTCACCGCCCAGGTGATGTGCCAGACATACACGGTCCGCAGCAACACTCCCCACACGAGCAAGCTCAAGGCCAGTTGCAGCCCGGCGATCGCGCGGCCGGTGGTCGACCAGCCCACTGCCAGGCCGACCAGGAAGAATAGCAACGCGTGTCCGAGGTAGATCAACGCCGCCGTCGAGCGATGCTTTTCCAAGTGCATGTAGAACGGATCGCGCAAAATGTCGCGCGCGTATTTGTCGTAGGCGCTGGCCCGCAACGTCTCGCGGTTGTCGATCAGCAGCCAACCCACATGCGACCAAAAAAAAGTCACCAGCGGGCTGTGCGGATCGTCCTGTTCATCGGAATGCTGATGATGCTTGCGATGCCAACTCACCCAGCGCGCAGGCGTATCTTGTGCGCAACATAACGCCATGACGACAAATGACCGTTCGAGCCACCGCGGCACGCAAAAGCTGCGGTGCGTGAGCAGGCGATGGTAGCCGATCGGCACGCCGAGCTGTCCGAACACGTTGACGCCCAGCACCATTGCCACCAGCCCCGCCCAGCTGAACAGCCAGGGAATGAATACGCACATCGCCAACAGGTGGATGACCACGATCGACGCTGCGTAGTCCCAGCGTACCACGCCGGTCACGACGGCCTTGGGGCGCAGCAACGAACGGCGCGCCACGGTCTGGGTGCCTTCCAGCATGTTTGCCGACGAAGGCAATTGCGTGACCAATGGCGTGTCCTTCAATTTTTGAGTCGCTGCGCTCCTAACTTCGTTCCGATTATCGCATGGATCGAGCGTCGCTCCAAATGAATCGCTTGGATTCGTGCTATAACAGACAATCACACTGGGTAAGGGTGGAAGTTCCTGACGACAAATCACCCGCGAAAGCGACCGCAGCGCGAAGGTACAAGGCAAGCACTTCTTCAATGAAAACAAAGACGTTCCATTCAGGCCGATCTTGGAGTCGGCGAGAGTTTGTGATCGCGTGCGGTGCCGCGACAGCATGGCCGATGATCGCGGCGCCGCAAACCGCCTTGGCGCGGCGACGCGTCGCGCTCAAGGACGATCCGTTCAAGCTCGGCGTCGCCAGCGGCGATCCGCTGCCCGACGGATTTGTGATTTGGACGCGGCTTGCCCCCGAGCCGCTCGCCGGCGGCGGCATGCCTCACGAGAATCTCGAAGTCGATTGGCAGGTCTCGGCCGACGAGCAAATGAAGCAGATCGTCGCCCGCGGCACGGCGATCGCCACGCCCGAGCTGGCCCACAGCGTGCACGTCGAAGTCGAAGGGCTCGAACCTGGGCGCTGGTACTGGTACCAATTCGCGGCGGCCGGAGAAACCAGCCGCGTGGGTCGGGCCCGCACGGCGCCGCGTGCCGACGAGCTGCCCGAGCGGCTGCGATTTGCCTTTGCCAGTTGCCAGCATTACGAACAAGGACTGTTCACCGCCTACGAGCACATGGCCCGCGAGGACCTCGACGCGATCGTGCATCTGGGCGATTACATCTACGAGTACGCCGGCCGCGAGAAGCTGGTGCGAAAGCACTCGGGTCCCGAGTGCAGCACGCTCGACGAATACCGCAACCGCCACGCGCAGTACAAGACCGACGAGCATCTGCAAGCCGCCCACGCGCTGTGTCCATGGTGGGTGACGTGGGACGATCACGAGTTCGACAACAACTGCGCCGGCGCAATCTCGGAAGAACCAGGCGTCGACCCACAGGAATATCTCGCGCGTCGCGCGCGGGCCTACCAGGCGTACTACGAGCACATGCCGCTGCGCCGCGCGCAATTCCCGAAAGGCCCCGACATGCTGCTGTACCGCAGCGCGTCGTTCGGACGGCTGGCGCAGTTGGCCATCCTCGACGCGCGGCAGTACCGCAGCGATCAGCCGTGCGGCGACGGCAACAAGCCGCCCTGCGCCGAAGCGCTCGCCCCTGGCCAAACGCTGCTGGGCGACGCGCAGGAGCGATGGCTGTACGCGACGCTCGACAAGTCGCCGGCCCGGTGGAACGTGCTGGCCCAGCAGGTGATGATGGCCCGCGTCGATCGCAAAGCCGGCGACGAGATCGCCTACAGCATGGATCAATGGCCCGGGTACGAGGCGAACCGCCAGCGCGTGCTGCGCTACTTTGCCGACAAGCGACCGGCGAACCCGATCGTGATCACCGGCGACATTCACGCCAATTACGTCAACGATCTGCAAGTGGATTGCAGCAACCCGCGCTCACCGATCGTGGCCAGCGAGTTTGTCGGCACGAGCATCAGCTCCGGCGGCAACGGCTCGGCCACGGGCAAAGATGTCGAGGCAACCTATGCCGAGAACCCGTTCGTCAAGCTTTTCAACAAGCAGCGCGGCTACGTGACCTGCGAGGTGACGCCGCAACAATGGACGGCGCGATACCGCGTGCTGCCCTACGTCGATCAGCCGGGCGCGCCGGTCGAGACGCTCAAGACGTTCGTCGTCGAGAACGGCCGCCGCGGGGTGCAATCAACGTAGCGACGTAGGGTGGGTCGAGCGCCGCGAGGCCCACCGTAAATCTACGAGAGTGCCGCCGAATTCGTGCGCGCGCCGCTGTACTCGCTGTCCGCGGCGGTCACCACCGGCACGACCTTGGGCAGGCGAATCGTGAACGTGCTCCCCTGCCCCAGCGTGCTTTCGACCGTCACGCGGCCGCGGTGCACTTTGACGATGTGCTTGACGATTGCCAGCCCCAAGCCCGTGCCGCCGAGCTTGCGGCTGCGCGCTTTGTCGACGCGATGAAACCGCTCGAAGACGCGCGACAGCTCGTCGGCCGGAATGCCGCAGCCGCGGTC
>DASZPI010000778.1:0-2286 GCA_035550355.1 Pirellulales bacterium | reverse complement strand
GCACAGTTACTACCTGATCCTTAACAGTCGGTTGGCAGGGTTTCAGCCGCACGAACTGGAGTTGATCGCCAACATCGCGCGGTACCACCGCGGCGCGGAACCAAAAAAGAAGCACACGAACTTTCGTCCGCTGTCGAGCGAAGATCGTCAGCGCGTGCGGCGCATGGCGGCAATCTTGCGCCTGGCCGGCGGACTCGATCGCACGAACACGCAGCAGGTGCACGACGTGGCGATCGACGCGCACGACGGCGAGATCGCACTGCACGTGCTCGCGCCCGAGTTGCCCGAGGTCGACCTGTGGTCGGCCCATAAACGCGCTGGTCCATTCGAACGTGCGTTCGACGTTTCACTGACGATCGACTGGCGCGCGCCCGAGGCCGATCAGCAAGGAACCGGCCAAAGCGCTCAAAGCTGAAGGTTCAACCCCGAGGCGCTCACATTCCCAGCTTCCGCAGGGCGGCGGGAAGATAATCGATCAGGTCGCCGGCCTTCATGGCGACTTGCCCCAGGTTGTCGGCTGCCAGGTCGCCCGCCAGCCCGTGCAGATGCGCGCCCAGCCGGGCGGCCTCGAACGGTTCCATCTTTTGAGCCAAGAGCGCCGCAATGATTCCGGTGAGCACATCGCCCGAACCGCCGGTGGCCATGCCGGGATTGCCGGTCTCGTTGTGCTCGGCGCGTTTGCCGTCGGTCACCAGCGAATGCTGTCCCTTGAGCACGATCACCGCTTGCAGGTGCGCAGCCAACTCGATCGCCTTTTGCTCGAGCACCGAGCGCTCGAGCTTCGGCCGTTCGACAGGGTTGTCCAAATGCGCGATCCGCAGAAACTCGCCGGGGTGCGGCGTGAGCACACGCGGGCCGGCCGGCGCTCCGGCGGCGAGTTGCCGACGTGCCAGGGCATTGAGCGCCTCGGCATCGACCACCATCGGCAACGTCACCGACGAGTACAGATGCGCGACCAGGTCGTCGAGCTCTTCGGACTGCCCAATGCCAGGCCCCAGCGCGACGACCGTCGCTGCCGGGATCGAACGCTCGAGCAACTCGGCGGCTGCCGCAGAGAAGCGACCATCGTCGTCTTCGGGCATGGCCAACGTCATGTACTCGGGAGCATACGACGCCACGATCGGCAGCACGCTGGCCGGGACCGCGACACGTACCAATCCGGCGCCCCCGCGCAGGGCCGCCATCCCGGCCATGGCGGCGGCGCCGCTCATGCCGCGCGAGCCGCCGACCACCAGCACGCGGCCGAAATCGCCTTTGTGCGCATCGGGTTGGCGCGGCGGCAGGCGCGGAATCGAATCCTTGTTTCTGCCCGTGCTGCGTCGCCCCAACGTCACGTGCGCGGCTCCGCTCGCTGGGCACGGCGAGCAATCAGCCCGGCAAGATAGCCGGCCTTGAACCCCGCATCGATATTCACCACGCTGACGTTCGCGGCGCAGCTATTGAGCATGCTGAGCAGCGCGGCGACGCCACCCAGGCTCGCGCCGTAACCGACGCTCGTCGGTACGGCGATCACCGGGCAATCGACGTAGCCGCCGACCACGCTTGGCAGTGCTCCCTCCATGCCGGCCACCACCACGATTGCGTCGCAGCCAGCGATCTTCGGCAACTGTTCGGGAAACCGGTGCGGGCCGGCCACGCCGACATCAGCAATCAGAGTTACCTCGGTGCCCATCCATTCGGCGGTCGCGCGGGCTTCTTCAGCCACCGGCAGGTCACTGGTTCCTGCGGTCACGACCGCCACGCGACCGACGATCTTGGCCGATCGCGGCGAACCAACCCGCAGCGTTCGCCCAACGGGATTGTAATGTACGTTTGGCAACGCGACCGCGAGCGCCTGGGCTTTGTCGGCCGACACACGCGTGGCCAGCGCATCGCCGCAATGTTCGACAAGCGTGCGTAAGATGGATTCCAGTACGGCGACGGTTTTCCCTTCGCCGTATACCACTTCGGGATACCCACACCGCCGTGCTCGGTCGAGGTCGAGATGGGCGTCGCCCAGGGCGGCGGTGCGTGGTGCGCTGGTCATAGCGGCAATGGTAAAGGGGCAGCGATCGACGGGCTAGAGGCGAGCCGGGCACGCTAGGCACTGTGCAGTCGGTATGCCGCGGGTTACACTTCGCCTCATCTCACGTCTTCTCAATCCGGTCGGCTGTGAATCCATGTCGTTCGACGCACGCCGCGGCAACCTTCGCAAGGCCTTGAAGAAGGCCGGCCCGAAGGCGTTGCTCGTCACCAACTACACCAACGTCAGCTATTTGACCGGTTTCACCGGCGACGACAGCTATT
>DASZPI010000777.1:0-2092 GCA_035550355.1 Pirellulales bacterium | reverse complement strand
AACGAGCACTTGGCCGTCCTCGGTCCGTCCGACCGGAAGCCGTCCCAGGTCGTCGGCCGATTGGATCGTCTGCACACGGTCGTCGGGGGTGCGGAGCACGGGACGCGGCACTTCAACCTGCACCTGGTACGCGATGCCGGATTTTGGATCAGCCCAGTAGTTAGGTAACACGAACCGGCTTGATGACGTCGCCATTGTCAAGGCGCGCGAGACGTCGGCTTGCGTCAATCCGGCCAAGCCGGCCTTCTCGCGATCGATTTGGACTTCGATCGTGGGGTAGTCCATCGACTGCCCAAATTGAATGTCGCGCAGCGCCGGAATTCTGGTCAACTCGGCGCGGATCTTTTCAGCGAACGCGCGGTTATCGGCCAGGCTGGGGCCGGAAATCGCGATCTCGATCGGTGTCGGCGAGCCGAAGCTCATCACGTCGTTGACGATGTCCGAGGGTTCGAAGGAAACGCGTAACTCGGGCATGTGTTCAGCAACGCGCTGGCGCAATCGCTCTTTGAGCGACTCAACATGAACCCCGCTATGCTCGCGCAGATCGACGTACAGAATTGCCTCTTCGGGACCGCGGGACCACTGGTACACAGCATTCACAGGGAAGTTCGAATGAATCATTCCCACATAACCCAGCGTCAAGGCAACGTTGCTTTGTCCGACTTCACGGCCAACAAGGTCGAGCATCTCCAGGGCGTAGCGTTCGGTGCGTTCGATCTGCGTGCCGTCGGGAGCGCGAATCCGCAGCCGGAATTGACCGGCGTCGACCACCGGAAAAATCTCGCGACCGATCCGCAGTCCCAGCCAGCCGATCACGACCACGGCGGCGGCCAGGTAGCTGGCGACGACCAGCCATCGCAGGGCCACGATTCCCGCGAGCAATCGCTCATATCGATTTCGCAACCGGCCAACGAGCGATGTAGCGTCTTCGTGGTAGTGAAAGCGTCGCAACAGCCATACGCTAATGACCGGTACAAACGTGCTCGAGAGCAGGTACGATCCGATCATCGCAAAGCCCACCGCCATCGCCAGCGGCGCGAACAGGCGCTGTGCCGCGCCTTGCATGAAGAACGCGGGAATGAAGACCGCGAGGATGCAGAGCATGGCCAACAGCCGCGGCACCGCGGTTTGCGCGTTCCCCAGGCGGACGGCCAACGGTACCGAGTCGGTGCGGCCCATCTGCGAGTGGATGTTCTCGACCTCGACCGTCGCTTCGTCGACCAGGATTCCGATCGCCAGGGCCAGTCCATTGAGGGTCATCAGGTTGATGGTTTCGCCCGTCAGCCACAAGGCGAGTATCGAGCAACACAAGGCGAAAGGAATATTGA
This sequence comes from Pirellulales bacterium, assembly GCA_035550355.1. Lineage (GTDB taxonomy): Bacteria > Planctomycetota > Planctomycetia > Pirellulales > PNKZ01 > DATAXP01. The sequence continues at coordinate 764 of DASZPI010000777.1, read as the reverse complement.
GCACCACGACCAGCGCGCTGCGCCAATCGCGCAAAAACACCAGGACCGCCAGGCCGACGAGCACCGCACCGAGCGCCCCCTCGAGGGCCACCGATCTCACGGCGTTCGTGACATAAGGCGACTGATCGAACTCGAAGCTGACCTTGATGTCGGACGGCAGAACCGCCTGCATCTCGGGCAACGCGTTCTTGATGTTCGTGATGACGCTCATCGTCGATGCGTCGGCGCGCTTCGTGGCCAAGATGTAAACGGCACGGCGGCCATTGACGAGCGCATAGCCGGCCGGTGCGTCGGCCGCGTCGCTCACGTAACCGATATCGCGAATGTAGACCGGCGCCGCCCCAGTTCGAATCGGTATGGTCAACAACTGTTGCGGGTCTTTAACCACCGCGTTGGCAACCACGATGGGATACTTGTCATCGACCAGCAGATTACCCGAGGGGCTGATTGAATTGCCTTTGGCAACCGCGGTCACGATTTCTTCAGGCGACATGCCATAGGCCAGCAGGCGCTGCGGATCGACCGTGACGACAATCGTTCGCGCACTGCCGCCAAACGGCGGCGGCGCCGAAACGCCCGGCAGCGCGGCAAACATCGGGCGGACGCGAAACAGTGCGATGTCCTGAATCTCTGTGACCGTTCGCGTCTCGCTCGACAGCACCAGGTACCCCACAGGCACGCTGCCCACATCGAACCGCATGACGAACGGCGACACGGTGCCCGGTGGCATGAACGCTTGCGAGCGATTGACGTAGTTGATCGTC
>DASZPI010000776.1:0-2679 GCA_035550355.1 Pirellulales bacterium | reverse complement strand
GGCGATGGCGATCGTGTTTTGCCGCACGAGCGTGCATTCGTTCTGGACGCGCCTGGTTGCGGGAGCATGGCTTGCGAGCATCGTGCTGCTGACCTGGCCGCCGGCGCGTGCCGCGGGCGACCTGTTGTGGATGAGCCTGCTGGTCGGGGGCGTGCTGGTGTGGATTAGCCGGGCCACGGTGGCTGGTCATGAACAGGCTGCACGATACGCTGCGCATGGATAGCCGCACTCAGCTTTCGGCGCGGCGCGATGGGTGGATCGACTGCGCGCTGATCCTTGTCTTTGGGCTGGCGATCTACGGCAGCCGGATCGACGCACTCTCGCTGCGCGGTGAAGAATCGCGGCGCATCGATATCAGTCGCGAGATGATCGACCAGGGAAACTGGTTCGTCCAGACCGAGCAGGGCAAAGTCTTTGCCGAACGGCCGCCGCTGTGCAACTGGTTGATCGCCCTGGCGATGCTGGTCTGCGGCAGCGACTCGATCGCGGTGTGTCGCAGCGTGTCGGTGCTCGCGACCATTCTGACCGGCCTGCTGGTGTACGGCTACGGTCGATCGGTCGGGGGACGACTGGGCGCGATCGGCGGGGCGCTTGCCTACCTGAGCATGGGCCAGGTACTGCAACTGGGCGGGCTGGCCGAGAACGAAGCGGTGATGACGCTCGCCATGAGCGGGTCGCTGTTGATTTGGGAGTGGGGCTATCGCTGCCGATGGTCCGCGACGCAGACGTGGATGCTGGGCTACGGCCTGGCAGCCTTGGCGACCTTGGCCAAGGGCTTGCAGGGGCCGGTGTATTTTGTCGGCGCCGTGGTGCTGGTCCTGCTGGTGCGGCGCGATGGGCGGTACTTGTTCTCGCGCGCGCACTTGGCAGGCATGGCGACATTCGTCGCAGTGTTCGGCGCATGGCAGTTTCCGTACATCGCCTACGTGGGCCTCGACGTGGCCGGCGAAACCTGGACGCGCGAGATCGTCAAGAAGGCCGCCGTGCGCGATGTCGGCGTGATGCTGCGGCACATGGCGATCTTTCCGTTGGAGCTGCTCGGCTGCATGCTGCCGTGGTCGTTCTGGCTCGTGGCCCTTGCCGATCGACGATTGCGCGCCGCATTCGACGAGCGGCAACGCCGCGCATTGCAATTCGCGGCCTGCGTGGCGGCGGTGTCGTTTCCGACGGTCTGGTTAGCCAGCGACGGACGCGCTCGCTATCTGATGCCGGTGTTTCCGTGCGTCGCGGCGGTGCTGGGCATTTTGATGGAACGGGTGTGGGCCGCGGCAATCGAAACGTGGCCGCGCCGAGTATGGAAGCTGAACCTGTCGATCGGGTCGCTGGGGACCTTCGGGTTGGGGTTCATTGCTTGGGTGCTGGCCTGGTCGCCGTCGGTGGTGCCAAGGTTCGAGCCGATGCTTCCGCCGAGTTCGCACCTGGCGATCTTTGGCGTGTTGACGATCGTGATTGCCGCCATGATGCTGGCCGCGGCACGGGGTGCGGACGATCGCGCGGCTCGGCAGGGCGTGTTGGCCTACGCGCTGATCATGGGGCTGAGCTACATGCTGCCGATTGCCGACTCGTTGACCGCGATCTCGTGCGATACGCGCGCGGCGGTCGAGCAAGCCAAGGCCGCGCTGCCGGCCGACGCGCAATTGGTGAGCGTCGACCAGGTGCATCACCTGTTTCGCTACTACTACAAGCAGCCGATCGCCTACGTGCCGCGCAGTGTTGCCGCGACCAGCGACTTCGAGTACTTCTGCGTGAACCGCGAACGCGAGCAGCCAGTGCAGTTGGATTTTGCCTGGGAGCCGGTCGCGACGGTCTGCTGCGACCGGAACAAGGACATGCGCCAAGCGTACGTCATCGTCGGCCGCCGGCTCAGGTAGCGGCGCCGCGGGATGCGGGGGTCGGGAGTCAGGATTCGGGGCCGACAGGCACTTCCCCGAATCCTGACTCCTGAATCCCGACCCCTGCTCAAGGCTTGAGCTTCATCTTGAACGTGATCGTGCCGGCGTTGTCGGCCAACTCGGTCCAGGCGTCGTTGCAGCGAACGTACAAGTTGCCGCTGGAACTCGGGCTAAACTCGCCGGCAGCGCCTAGCTCGAAAGGCTCGCCGAGTTTGTAATCGCTCATCAGCACGCCCAGCAGCTTGCCGCGCCCTTCGGAATCGCCCGCGGCGGTCAGCGCCTGGCCCGTGGGGGCAATTTTCCAGGTGCCGGTGGTCGAGTACAGGTACGTCTCGCCCTGTTTGACGGTCGCTTGCGTCGGCTGCCAACCGTAGGCGGCCAGCACGCGCGCCGCCGGCCCGGTCGTCCCCTTGAGCGGCGAAAACTTTCGCCATTGCCAACTGCACAAATCCACTCGGTAGCCGTTTTCGACATGTTCGAGAAAGAACAGGTACTCGAACGACATTTCATTGGCCATGTCGCCGTACACCTGCTCGAACGTCGTCGAGCGATTCATTAGCAGGTCGAGCCCCAGCGGGCGGAACCGCGCCTTGTAGTTGGTGTTGTTCTCGAGCAAATGGCACAGCGCCCAACGCCAGGCGTAGTTTTGCCACGAATCGCCGGTGGCTTCGCGATTGTTGACGATCGCGTTGAGCGTTTTCGGCTCGCTCGAGCGGATGTGCTTGATCACCGCCGGATGAACGTTGACCGTCTTGTCGCCTTTGCGCCAGTAGTTGCCCATCTCGGC
>DASZPI010000775.1:0-3301 GCA_035550355.1 Pirellulales bacterium | reverse complement strand
TGTTGCCGTCGCGGTTTAGAGAATCACCGCGCCCGGGACACGAGAATCGTCGCAATGTCCCAAGTACGGTGCTATCGAGTCCTAATGCGATTCTAGCCGGTTTCGCGCGCGCTGCAAGAAAACCGACTTTGTTTACATCTTAGGACGCGAAGCTGGTCGGCGGCTGGCAAACCGCGCATCGCGTATTCAGACCGTTGTTTCCCGCCGCTTTTTGCTTGACACTTGTGCTGATTCTGATAAACGTATTTTAGTGTCCGGAGCCCGCTTCCCGCTTGGCTCGTTTCCGTTCGGAGCGTTTCCGTTCGGCGACGGGGGGGTAGCTGGCGGTCCCACCTGAGCGGTTTCCGGTCACGAATGTCGCCCGCCAGACGACGGCGTCTGGCTACTGTCGATCGACAGACCGGCATTATTTTGGCGCACCACAGGTTGGCTTCGCTGCCAGCGCGTCTGAATTGTCGAGTCGTCGGAGGCACAGCGCTGTTTTACTCTGCGCTATTCGAGCTCTCGTCCGCTGCCGCGACGAGAATCATTGCCCGATTATCATGGCATGATCACGCCATGCACGATCGCGCCTCGCGACGACTCGCTTTCGGCCCACACGTCTGAAATGACTATGAAATTCTCAACGCTCGCTTCGCTTCTTGCTCTGATCCTGGCCGCGTCGTTTGCTCAGGCAGCCGACAAGCCGCGCAACCCCGATCCGTCGAAGACCGATCCGTCGAAGACCGATCCGTCGAACGTCGATCCGTCGAATACCGTCGAGGCGATCAGCTTCTACGAACAGGTCCGTCCCATACTGCAGGCCAACTGCAACGGCTGTCATCAACCCGCCAAGGCGGGCGGCAAGTACGTGATGACCGCATTCGACAAGCTGCTGGCCGGCGGCGAAAGCGAACAGGCCGCAATCGTCCCCGGGCATCCGGAGAAGAGCTACCTTGTCGATCAGATCACCCCCGAAGGCGATCGCGCCCAGATGCCCAAGGAGCGAGCGCCGCTGTCGGCCGACGACATCGAGACCATTCGCACCTGGATCGCCCAAGGCGCCAAAGACGACTCGGCCGGCTTTGCCGGTCCGCCGGTCGACATGGAGCATCCGCCGGTGTATCGCCGCGCTGCGATTGCTCCCAGCGTCGATTTCAGCCCCGATGGCAAGTTGATCGCCGTGGCGGGCTTCCACGAAGTGTTGCTGCTCGATGCCGCGAGCGGCGAGCGCGCGGCTCGACTGGTGGGCAAGTCGGCGCGCATCGAGTCGGTACGCTTCTCGCCCGATGGCAAGCGACTGGCCGTGGCCGGTGGGCAGCCCAGCGAGGAAGGCGAGATTCAGATCTGGGACGTCGCCACTCGCAAGTTGATCCGTAGCGTACCGGCTGGATACAACACCGTGTACGGCGCGAATTGGAGTCCCGATGGCAAGCTGATCGCCTACGGCTGCGGCGACCTGGACGACAACACGGTCCGCGCGATCAATGCCGAAACCGGCGAGCAGGTGCTGCAGCAAGGCGCGCACAACGACTGGGTGCGCGACACCGCGTTCTCGCTCGATGGTTCGCACCTGGTGTCGGTCGCGCGCGACATGACCGTCAAGCTCACCGAGGTGGCCACGCAGCGGTTCATCGACAACGTCACGTCGATCACGCCCGGCGCGCTCAAGGGCGGAGCGCAGGCCATTGCCCGGCATCCAAAGCTCGACCACGTGGTGGTCGGCACGGCCGACGGTTTGCCGAAGGTGTATCGCATCTTCCGCGAATCGAAGCGCGTGATCGGCGACGACGCGAACCTGATTTTCGATCTGTTCCCGGTTGCGGGGCGCGTGTTCAGCGTGCGGTTCAGCGCCGATGGTAAGCGAATCGCGGCCTCGAGCAGCCTCGACGGCACCGGCGAACTGGTCGTCTGCTCGTACAACTACGACGCCGACGTGCCGCAAGAGATCAAGAACATCATGGCCAAGGTGCCGCGAACGCGCAGCAAGCCCGAACTCGAATTGATGCAGGCCTACAAAGACAAGGGCGTAAAGCTGCTGTCGCGGTTCTCGCTCAAGACTTCGCCGATTTACGCCGTGGCGTTCGACCCGACCGGCAAGTTCGTTGCGGCCGTCGGCAACGACGGGCTGTTGCGGCTCATCGAGGCCGACACCGGCAAGGTGGCCAAGCAGTTCACGATCGCGCCGATCACTCCCAACGCCCCGCTGCCGAACCTGGCCAAGAAGGGTCCGCGCTTCCCGCTGGGCCGCACGCTCGACGTGGTGACCAGCGAACGACTCACTCCCAAAGCCAAGGTGCTCAAGCTCGACGTGCAGCCTGGGACGATCGAGCTGGCTAGCCCGTACGACTATGTTCAACTGTTGATCACGGCCGAGCTGGATACCGGTGAGCGCGTCGATGCGACGCGGTTGGTGAAAGCCAAGCTTGCCGAGCCGATCGTGGTGGTCGCCAAGACCGGCCTCGTGCAGCCGCGCGCCGAAGGTGAGACCGAACTGACCCTGTCGATCGGCGGACAATCGGCCACGGTTCCGGTGAAGGTCGCCGGCATGAAGCGGCCGCCGCGCGTCGACTTTGTGCAAGACGCCGCTCCGGTGCTGGCGAAGCTCGGCTGCAATCAAGGCACCTGCCACGGCGCCGCCGCTGGCAAGAACGGCTTCAAGCTCAGCCTGCGTGGCTACGATCCGATCTTCGATGTGCGTGCTTTGACCGACGACCTTGCCGGTCGCCGGGTGAGCAGCGCCTCGCCCGACGATAGCCTGATGCTGCTCAAGGCCAGCGCCGCGGTGCCGCACATGGGCGGCCAGCTCACGCGTCCCGGCCAAGCCTACTACGAGTTGCTGCGGGCGTGGATCACCGCCGGGGCGAAGCTCGACAGCCGCTCGGCCAAGGTCGCGCGGATCGAAGTGTTCCCCAAAGACCCGGTGATCTCGCGGCTGGGCGAACGCCAGCAGGTGCGCGTGCTGGCCACGTACGCCGACGGCCGCGTGCGCGACGTGACGCAAGAAGCGTTTGTCGAAAGCGGCAACACCGAGGTGGCGACCGCGACGAAGTTCGGCCTGATGACCGCCGTGCGCCGCGGTGAAGCGGCGGTGCTGGTGCGCTACGAAGGCGCGTACGCCGCCACCACGTTGACCGTGATGGGCGACCGCACCGGCTTCGTGTGGAGCGAGCCTGAAACGTGGAGTCGCATCGACGAACTCGTGGCCAAGAAGTGGCAGCGGATGAAGATCCAGCCTTCGGACCTAGCGGGCGATGCCGAATTCATCCGCCGCGTGTATCTCGACCTGACCGGCTTGCCGCCGAAGGCCGACGAGGTGCGC
>DASZPI010000774.1:0-4490 GCA_035550355.1 Pirellulales bacterium | reverse complement strand
GCGACTCAGGCCCCGTGCGGCGGATGCTCGTGTAGCGATCCTTCTCCTGCACCAGGTTTGCCTTGCCGCGCGGCTCGATCCGCGGCAGTTGCAACTCTTCGGCCATGATGGCGGCCAGCTCTTCGAGCGAAACGTCGACTTCGAGAATATGCCCGCCCGGCGCATTGCCGGCCGCCCCCGCACCTTCTTGCGGATCGCCGCCCGGGCCCAGCGGCGTGCCTTCTTCACCTTCGCCCTGGCCGACGCCGCCCGAGCCGTTGCGACCGTAGCGGAAATGGGGAATATCGAGCTGCGGAATGGGAATGCTGACCAGGTCGCGTCCTTTGCGGCCGATCATTTCGCCATGCGTGATGTATTTCCGCAGGTTATTTTGAATTTTGCCGCGAACGATCTGCTTGAAGCGAGACTGATCGCGGTCGATCTTCATGACCATATAGTTGGCCCCGAAGTTCTACGGGGTTTGCGGTTGAAACTGCTACGTGTGCTTCGTGTCGCCGCGCGCAAAGATGCTCGCCACGTAGTGCAGCACATCGGTCGCGCTTTCGTCGTTGTAGCCATAGTCGCGCACCAGCCGCGTCTTTACGACGTCGATCTTGGCTTGCGTGTCGGCGTCGACCACTTTCGATACCAGGCTTGTGAGCTTGATCGTATCTTTCTGGTCTTCGAACAGCTTCAACTCCAACGCCTTGTACAATCGTTCGTTCGTCTTGTAATCGAACGTCCGGCCGTCGATGCTCAAGGCACCGATGTAGTTCATGATCTCGCGGCGGAAGTCGTCTTTGCGACTTTCGGGAATATCGATCTTCACCTCGATCGACCGCATGAGACGTTCATCAGGCTCTTCGTACTGACCGGTGAACTTGTTCTTCACCTTCTCGCGTTGAGTGTAGGCCTTGACGTTGTCGATGTAGTTGCCGCACAGTCGCTTGAGCGCGTCCTCGTCGGCAGCAATCGCCCGCTGCACCTCGTTTTTCACGATGTTCTCGTACTCTTCCTTCACCACACCCAGCAGCTCGCGGAAATGAGTGCGCGTGTCTTCGCTGGTGATCAGGCTATGATGCTTCAGCCCAGCTTCAAGTTCGTTGAGCACCATGAACGGATTGACGCTTGTGGCTTCGGGATGTGCGACCAAGGCGTTGGAGATCTTGTCCTGCACGTAGCGGGGCGAAATGCCGACCAAACCCTCGTTGGTCACCTGCTCGCGTAGTTCCTTCACGTTTTCTTCCGTAAAGCCGGGCAGCGATTTGCCGTTGTACAGCTTGAGCTTTTGGAGCACCGACAGGTTGGCGTTCTTCGGCTGCTCCAGCCGCGTCAGCACGGCCCACATGGCGGCCATCTCGATCGTATGCGGCGCGATGTGCTTGCCGTGCACCTTTTCGCGGTTGTAGTCCTTCTCGTAAATCCGAATCTCGTCGGCCAGCGTGGTCACGTACGGGACATCGATCTTCACCGTGCGATCGCGCAACGCCTCCATGAACTCGTTGTTCTGCAGCCGGCGATATTCCGGCTCGTTCGTGTGGCCGATGATCACTTCGTCAATGTCGGTCTGGGCGAATTTCTTCGGCTTGACCTTGTGCTCTTGGCTGGCGCCGAGCAGATCGTACAAGAACGCGACATCGAGCTTCAGCACCTCGACGAACTCGATGATGCCGCGATTGGCGACGTTGAATTCGCCATCGAAATTGAACGCCCGCGGATCGCTGTCGCTGCCGTACTCGGCAATCTTTCGGTAATTGATGTCGCCGGTCAGCTCAGTCGAATCTTGATTCTTTTCATCCTTTGGTTGGAAGGTGCCGACGCCGATGCGGTCTTTCTCGCTCAGGATCAGCCGCTTGACGCGCACGTCCTTGACGACGCGCGTCCAATCGCCCTCGTAGCGCGTCAGCCGCTCGTTGTAGACGTAACGGCAGAACGGACACAGCTCGCCGTTGATTTTCACGGCGTAGGCGCCTTGCGGCTGTCCGTTGTTCAGTCGCGCGGCCACATCGGGGCGAAAGCGGTTCGGTATCAGGTGCAGCGGCTCTTCGTGCATCGGGCACCAATGCACAACGCCTTCGTTCTCCGGATCGGTCCAACCGAGGGTGTACAGCGCCCCGGCGTCGGTGGCCGAGTAGCGTTCGAGCCCTTTTTTCAACAGGCGGGCAATGGTGCTCTTACTGCTGCCGACCGGGCCGTGCAGCAGCAACACGCGCTTTTCGATGCCGTAGCCCTTGGCCGCGCTCTTCAGCGCGTTGACCAGCGAGGCGAGTGAATCGTCGAGGCCAAACACGGCGTCTTGGCCGTGACTTTCCGGATCGTCGAAGAATTTGTAACGGGTATGCCGCTCGCCGCGACCTTTTTCAACGGTTTCGGTGCCGGCCGAAACGATCATATCGTACACGCGCTCGAATGCGTTGCGTGTGACTTCGGGATGCTCGCGGACCAGGTCGAGGTACTCCTCGAACGAGCCGTTCCAATTCTTCTTGCGGAATTGGTCGAGGTCCTGCCGTTCGGCGACGAGCGACAAAATGGTGCGTCCTTCACTCATCCCTGTATCTCCAGCAACTGAATTCGGAATCGGTTTTCCCACGCCGACGCGCGTCGGCTCGTTTTCATCCGTTCCTGTTTGTAATACGTTCGTCGCGGCAACAATGCTCGCAGCGCGCGGTCCGGCCAAATGCCTTTAAGGCAACAGCGGAACGTCCAACGACCAACTTTCTGACCCGGGGACCTGGTGGGGGCCGGAGACGCGAGCCTCGAAGCTACCCTCGAGCGGACATTGCCGATCCAGTTCCCGAAAGAAAGCCGATGCGCGTCGAACGTATCAGCAGAAGGAACTTGGAAAAGAGCCGGAACTGGTGGCGATGCGGGTTATTGCCAGGCGAGCGTTACACGCCTCTTCCCGTCGCGTACGCCGGATGCCTCCGCCGAAACGCACGCGACATTCTCGACTCACTCTTGTTAAGTATTGCCTCATCGTATTTTTGCGGCAATACCGACTTGCTGCCATTCGGCAGAGTTTGCTTGCAATTCGAATGCCATTCGTCCGATGCGAACCGGCCTGCGCAACGCAAAATGACGCAGTTTATTTGCAAGAATGGGCCGATGCGGCTCGAGTCGACCGCCTCGGGCCGGTACGGAACTAATTGCTCAACAAACGCTCGACACTTTCGAGCAGCCGGTCCATTGCGAACGGCTTGCGAATGTAGTCGTCGACTCCGAGCATCTCGGCATACACCTTGTGACGACTCCCCTCGTTAGCGGTAATCATGATCACGCGCACCGGCACCGGGCGCGTGCGCCGCAACTTTTCGAGCACCAGAAAGCCGCTTCGTTTAGGCATCATCATGTCGAGGATCAAAAGATCGGGATCCTCGCGTTCGGCCATTGCCAGCCCTTGATTGCCGTCACGCGCCACTAAGATCGTGTATCCCTTGGCCTCCAGCGCCATGCGCATCGACTCGATAATCTCCTGGTCATCGTCAACCAAAAGAATGCGCTTCGTCGATCGACCATCGGCTTTCGCGGCGGCGGGCTGAGACATAGGCGACGGATCCACAACCAGAATTCGGCCTCGACCTGACCATACAAGTAGCGGACAAAAGGTACGTTTGCAACCGGAAAGAACGGCTGCCGTTAGCCCTGCGACGTCGCCCGGGCATGGGCCCGCAGGACCAAATCGATTTCTGCGCGGACAAGATCGTCCGTTTCGATCGGTCGACGCCGCTCGAGGGCGGTGCTTGCCATGGTGCTGTTGAACCGCCCTAGCGCCCAGGCGCAGGCGCCGCGAACCAACGGCTCCGGGTCGGCGAGGCCTCGAATCAGCGCAGGCACGGCATTCGGGTCGCGCTGGTTGCCCAGCACGATTGCGGCATTGCGCAGAATGCCTCGTCGTTTCGGTCGCCAAAGCGGCGTACCGCCGAATCGTTGCCTGAAGGCACGGTCGTCCAGTGCAAACAGCTCGGCAAGCTCGATTGGGTTGCTTTGCTCGTTCGGCGCCAGCGCCGGTTCGTCGGTCGCCGGCGATTTTCGATTCCAGGGGCAAACGTCCTGGCAAATGTCACAGCCCAGCACCCAGTTACCGATGCCGCCGCGTAATGCCTCGGGAATGGCGGTCCGATGCTCGATGGTCAGGTAGCTGACGCAGCGACGCGCATCGTGCACATAGGGCCGAACAAACGCATCGGTAGGGCACGCATCGAGACACGCACGGCAGCTGCCGCAGTGGTCGGCGGCGTGCGGCTCGTCGTAATCGAGCGACTGATCGGTCAGCAGCGCCGCCAGAAAAAACCAGCTCCCCTCGCTGCGATTCAGCAGCAGTGTGTTCTTGCCGATCCAGCCAAGCCCTGCCAGTTGCGCGTACTCGCGCTCGAGCAAGGGCGCGGTATCGACCACCCCCCGCGCGATCGCGCCGGGCGCAGCCGCGACCAGATATTCGGCCAACTTGTTGAGCTTGGCTCGCACGAGGTCGTGGTAATCGTTCCCCCAGGCATAGCGCGCAATCCGACCTT
>DASZPI010000773.1:0-14983 GCA_035550355.1 Pirellulales bacterium | reverse complement strand
ACGATTTTCGGCGAATGCTTCGAGCACAACGCCGTCGATATCGACGTGCCATCGACCAGCCTGAAATGGCGCTGGTGTGTGCGCGATCAATGGAAGCTCATCCTGCCGCACCCGCCGAATGTCGAGGGCTCGGCCGAGTTGTACGACCTGGCGAGCGATCCGCAGGAGCAGCACAACCTGGCCGAGCGCGATGCGGCGCGGGTGGCGGAGCTGACGAAGGCGATCAACCAGTGGTGGCCGGCCGAGTAGGCAACCTTTCGCCCCCGGCGACTCGGCGGGGGCGAATGCTGCCTATTGAAAGATCAGCGTCGTGCGGGCAGCGCTGGCACGCCGTTGGGCGGCCTGTGAAATGGGCGCCGGCAGGTAGCTGGTGCTCAAGCGTTGCGCCGCTCGCTGGGCGGCAACATCGCCGGCGCGGTACAGGCCGATCGTCATCTCGGCGCGGCCGGCCGATTCTTCTTGCTTCACGAACAGCACCTTGCTGTAGCCGCGCGCTTCGCAAGTGAGCGTGACGCGACCGATGCGCCAATCGGCCGGCGCCGCAAACAGCACGCGGAACGTGTGAGCGCCTTGCAGCGAATCTTGCGACGAAGGATGCAACTTGAAGAACACTCCCGAGCCGCCGCCCAGCGTGCCGCTGGCCAAGACCAGCTTCTTAGGCGGCAGCTTCTGGTACGTTTCGTCCACCACGTTGTGCTTCGACCAATGCCCCGCGGCGGTCGGCGTTCCTTTGAGCTCGCAGCCGCCGGCGCTCAGTGCGGCCTGAATGCCGAGGTCGAACGTTGCCGTCTTGTCGAGCGTCTCTTTGCGGAGGATTGCGCCGGCAATGTCGCTGGCCATTTCGGTCTGCGGAGCGAAGTCGACCACGCGCAGCCGGCGCTCGCGGTCGTTGATCGTGATCATCAGCTCTTTCAGGTCGTCTTCGCTGCCGGCGGTCACGAGCATGGAAACGCGAAACTCGGCTTCGTACAGGCGGTCGCCCGCGGCGAGCCCTTGGCCGGCGACGGCAGTGACATCGCTGCAAGCGGCGGTCAATGCGGCATCGAACTGCACGCGCGGGGCGGCGGCCTGTGCGACCACCCCGAAGCTGGGATCGACGAACATCCCCCCGGCAGCAACCATGGCAAACATCCGTCGGCTGAGGGGAGGCGAAAGCGATTGCAGCAACGCAGTCATGGCGGGAGCCCTCGGATGGAGCAAAGCGGTGGGACACCGGTTCTACGCGGGACCGCCTGAGAAGGGTCGCGCCGCGGGTCAAATGCCAACCGCGGCACCTGAGAAGCCGCGAAATGCCTGTCCGTTCCGCTTTCGGCTTTTGAGCGAACCGTTTAGCTGCCGGCTGCGTAGCGTTCGGCGTACTCGAGAATCCACAGGTCGATCAGCTCGCGAAACGTGGCGGGGTCGACCTCGGCCAGCCGCTGGTAATGCGAGCGGTTGAACAGCTCTTTGTTGCGGATCGTCGCTTTGCCCAGCAGTTCGAGCACGTGTGCCGAGCTGTAGGGACGGATGCTCATTTCGAGCCGGCTGTACACGTTTTTGCGATGGCCGTCGGGCGCCAGCGCCAAGTCGTCGCGACTGACCGCCGCGCCCCAGCCGCGATCGCCGACGACGGTTTCCTTGCGGAACCCGGGAAAGTGATCGGGCAACTGGCCGATGCACTCGTCGATGTGCTCGGAGAGTTCGAGCCGCAACTGGGTGTGGAGGCGCTTCAGCTCCTCCTCGTTCATCGCCTGGCGGGCCGCTTCGCGGGCGCGCGCTTCGCCCGATCGTTGGCCGCGCTCGACCGCCTTCTCTAAACGCTTTTGGAAGTCCATGACGGTTCCGCCCGCAGCCGGCTTACGTCGCCTTCGGCGGCTCCTCGTCGTGGCTTGCAGGACCGGCGGGGGGCGGCGGTGGAGGGGCGGGCGGCTCGTGCGTGATTTGCCAGAACTGCTTCAAATCGCCGAACGTGCGGAGCGGCGCTTTGCCTTCGCGCATCTCTTTACTGATCGGCACCACCGGCTTCGGCTTCGAATGCGGCTTGGGACGAGGCGGCGGCTGCTGCGACTTGACGAAGTGCGGCTTGTTGCCCTGTCGTGACTGGGCATGCGGCGGACGCTGCTGCGATGGACGCTGCTGGGCCGGTCGTTGCTGCGCGGAGCGTGGCGGACGGCCTTGCTGCGCGGCACCCTCGGCAGCCGACGTCTCGCTGGGCTTGCCTCGTCGTGGCGGCGGCGCTCGACGTTTGGCCGGGTCGATCATCGTCAGCGACACGCGCCGACGCTGCTTATCGACTTCGAGCACCCAGACGTTCACGATATCGCCGACGCTGACCACCTCGTGCGGGTCCTGCACGTACTTGTCCGCCAACTGGCTGATGTGCACCAGCCCGCTGTCCCTGAGACCAATGTCGACGAACGCGCCGAAATCGACCACGTTCAGCACCGTGCCGGCCAGCTCCATGCCGGGGGCCAGGTCGTCGATCTTGAGAATGCCTTTCTTAAACACCGGCGGCGGCAGCGACTCGCGCGGATCGCGCCCGGGGCGCGCCAATTGCGCCACAATGTCGCGCAGCGTCAGCGCGCCGAGCTGCAACTCGGCAGCCAACGCATCGACATTGAGTTCCGCCGTCCGCTGCGCCAATGCCGCGGCGCGCTCTTTGTCCATCAGGTCGGCTGCCGATGCCCCCAGGCGCGACAGGATTTGCTCGGTCGCCGAGTAACTTTCGGGGTGAATCCACGTCGCGTCGAGCGGATTATCGCCGCCGACGATCTTCAGGAACCCGGCCGACTGCACGAACGTGCCTTCGCCCACGCCGCTGACTTCTTTCAGTTGCTCGCGGCTCTTGAACGGACCCTGCGCGGTGCGGTGGTCGTACACGCGCTGCGCCGTGAGCTGATTCATGCCCGACACGTAGCGCAGCAGCGCGGGACTGGCGGTGTTCAGATCGACGCCAACGAAGTTGACGCAGCTTTCGACCACCGCGTCGAGCGAGTCGCGCAGGTGCTTGGCCTTCACGTCGTGCTGGTACATGCCGACGCCGATGTTCGCGGCATCGATCTTCACCAGCTCGCTGAGCGGGTCTTGCAGGCGGCGGCCGATCGAAATCGCCCCGCGCAGCGTGGCGTCGTAGTGCGGAAACTCGGCACGCCCCAGCGGGCTGGTCGAATACACGCTCGCGCCCGCTTCGTTGACGATCACGTAGGCCACGCCCGTCTCGGCCAACTCGCCGGCAATCAGGTCGCTGACAAAGCGCTCGGTTTCGCGGCAGGCGGTGCCGTTGCCGATCACGATCACCGACAAGTTGTGGTTCTTCACGAACTCAACCACCTTGGCCTTGGCCTCGGTGCGACGTTCTTCTTTGCCGATCAAATGGATCACGGCATGATCGAGCAGGTTGCCAAACTCATCGAGCGCCACCAGCTTGCAGCCGCTCTTGTATCCAGGATCGATGGCCAGCAGGCGTTTGTCGCGCACCGGCGGTTGCAGCAGCAGGTTGCGCAGATTGCGCGCGAATACTTCGACGGCGTGCGTCTCGGCGTGGTCGGTCAGCTCGCGGCGAATCTCGCGCTCGAGGCTGGGCAACACCAGCCGCGCCAAGGCATCGCGGCCGCAGCCGCGCAAAAAGTCGGCGTGCGGATGCCCAGGCGGAACGCTGGCCTCGTCGACGGCTTGCTGCATCGCCTCGAGATCGCAGTCGATGCGCACGCGCAGCACGCGGGCGCGCTCGCCACGATTGATCGCCAGCACGCGATGCGGCGGAATCTTGCCGACCGCCTCGCTGTACTGAAAGTAATCGCGAAAGGCACGCTGCAGGCTAAGCTCTTTTTCCTTCTTCTTGTCCTTGGCCTTTTCTTTCGCTTTTTGCTGGCGGGTGGCCGTAGCGGCCGGCGCTGGCTGCGCAGCCACGGCGGGCAAATCGGTCGGCGCGGCGGGCTCGGTCGGCGCGGCGTGCAAATCGGTCGAGGCCGCCGAATCGCTTGCCTCGGCCGCCGGCGATGCCGCTTCGGCGACAAGATCCTCCCTTTCGGCAGGCGTTGCGAGCGCTTCGCCATTGCTCTCGACGACCGCCGTTGCGGCCGCCTCTGGTGAGACCGGCTCTGCCATCGGCTCGGCTGCCTGCGGCTCGGCTAATGTCGGTTCCGGGGCGGCCGCTTCGGGTGCGGGCGACTTTTTCACCTCGGGCTCGATCACGCTGGTCGCGATCTTGCCCGAGCGTTCGAGAATCGCGCGCAGCTTGCCGCGCACGTCGGCGCGTTCGGCAAACATCTCGGCCAGAATATGTCCGGCGCCCAGTAGCGCGTCGGCCGCGGTGGCCACGTGCTTGTCGGTGTTCACAAAGTCGGCGGCCCGCGCGTCGAGGTTTGCGCACGCCGGGTCGGCCGACAATATCTCGAGCGCCAACGGCTCGAGTCCACGGGTGCGCGCCGTGGTGGCGAGCGTTTGCTTCTTGGGCTTGTACGGCAGGTACAGATCTTCGAGCCGCTTGGTCGTGTCGGCCGCCTCGATTGCCGCCGCCAGCGCGGGAGTCAGCTTTCCTTGCGATTCAATCGAGCGCAAGATCGTTTGCTTGCGTTCGGCCAGCAACCGCAAGCGCAGCACGCGCTGTTGAATGTCGCGGATTTGCTCCTCGTCGAGCCCGCCGGTCTGATCCTTGCGGTAGCGCGTGATGAACGGGACCGTGTTCCCTTCATCGAGCAAGGTAACGACGGCCGCCACGCGATCGTTCTGCAGGCCGAGACTACCGGCGACCTGCGCCAGCTCGATCGCTGCCGGAGAAGACATACCAAAGGAGTCCGAAGGGCCTGTCGGCGCAAATGTTTCCGCCTTCGGCGGATTAACCGATTGGGGCAATCTATCGAAGCGGCGCGCGCGGTGTCAAGCGCGCAGCGACGACGGCGACCCCGTGGTGAACACAAGAATGCACCTGCGGTCGTTTCACCTGCGCGCGGCGCAGGTTAAAGTATCACGGCAACCGCACTGGCCTAATCTATCGGAGCTTAATCAGTCATGAGAACGTTTCTGCTTGCCATGAGCTGCGCGCTCGTGGCCCTCGTGCCCGCTGCACTGCCCGCAGCCGACGAGGGATACGAATCGATCTTCGACGGCAAGTCGTTGAACGGCTGGGATGGCAACCCTGACTTTTGGCGCGTCGAAGATGGCGCGATCACCGGCGAGACGACCGAAGCCAAGCCGACCCAAGGCAACACGTTTCTCATCTGGCGCGGCGGCGACGTCGCCGACTTCGACCTGAAGGTCGAGTTCAAGATTCACAATCACAATTCGGGCGTGCAGTACCGCAGCTTCGAAGTGCCCGACCAGAAATGGGTCGTCGGCGGATACCAGGCCGACATCGACGCCACCGGCAAGTACATGGGCCTGCTGTACGGCGAAAAGTTCCGCGGCATGCTGGCCAAGCGCGGCGAGCGCACCATGATCGGCGCCAATCACAAGCCCGAAGTCGTGGGCAGCGTCGGTGATCCGGACGACCTGCTGAAGAAGGTGAACCTTGACGACTGGAACGAGTACCAGATCACCGCCGAGGGTTTTCACTTCGTGCAGCGGATCAACGGGGTCGTGATGTCGGAAATGACCGACGACGACACCGAGCAGCGGCGCGCCAGCGGCATTGTTGCCTTGCAACTGCACCAAGGTCCGCCCATGAAGGTGCAGTTCCGCAACCTCCGGCTGCGCCGGCTCAGCGCTCAGGCCAACGCCGCGCCGGCGCCGGGGGCGCAGCCGGCCGCGGAGATTAAGAAGATTGCCTTCGTTGCCGGCAAGCCGAGCCACGGCTTCGGCTCGCACGAACATCGCGCTGGCTGCCTGCTGCTGGCCGACGCGCTGAACCGCAGCGGCTTGCCGGTGAAGGCCGAGGTGTATGCCTATGGTTGGCCCGAGAGCCCGAGCGTGCTCGACGATGCGGCAACGATCGTCTGCTATGCCGACGGCGGCGTGAAGCATCCGTTCAACGACCACCTGGCCGAGGTCGATCGGCTGGCCAAGCAAGGCAAAGGGATCGCCTGCCTGCACTACGCGGTCGAGATTCCCAAAGGCGAGTCCGGCGACGCGATGCTCCGCTGGACGGGCGGATACTTCGAGACCGATTGGTCGGTCAATCCGCATTGGACTGCCGACTACAGCCAGTTCCCGCAGCATCCGATCTCGCGCGGCGTGAAGCCGTTTTCGATCAACGACGAATGGTACTACCACATGCGGTTCCGCGCGGGGCTGGAAGGCGTGCAACCGATCCTCACGACGCTGCCGCCGTCTGAAACGCTCTCGCGCAAGGACGGTCCCCACAGCGGCAACCCGGCGGTGCGCGCGGCGATTGCCCGCGGCGAGCTACAGCACATGGCCTGGGCCAGCGAACGCCCCGGTGGCGGACGCGGCTTCGGCTTCACGGGGGGCCACTTTCATTGGAACTGGGGCCACAATGATTTCCGCAAATTAGTGCTGAACGCCATCGTCTGGACCGCGGGGCTCGACGTACCGGCCGGCGGCGTGCCGTCGCGCACGCTCAACGCCGCCGACCTGGTGGCCAATCAGGACGAGCCGGTTCCCAACGGCTTCGATCCCGAAGCGATCGAAAGCATGGTCGAAGAATGGAACCGGCCGGGCGAATAGACTGCTGGGCGGGCCTCGCTGCGCTCGACCCACCCTACGGCCGAACCGCTGCGCTACCTGCCAGGCGCGATGCTACGCCCAGCGCAGCTCGAAGGTTTCGCCCGGCTCGGGCGACGCGATGCGCCAGAAGGCGAGCTGACCCGGCAGCAACTCGATGGGCTGCGAGATTGCCGAGCGCTGCGAGAATCCGTCGATCGATTTGAACGGGCGATCGGCGGCGAAGTGCACCAGCAGCGTCAAGCAGTCGGTCGGCTGCGTCACACCGGTGTGAAACGATTGATGCTCGCGCCGGTGGAACGACTCGATGCTTTCGATGCGGCTGCGCACGCACGGCGAACGATGCCGAAACGCGAGCATCTCGGTCAATACCGCCGAGGTTGCAGCCAGCTCGAGCCACTGCACGTGATCGACTACGCTGGCCGCGTGCGTCGCCTCGTCGGCATGGCTCAGCAGATCGCAAAGACGCACCGAGCGGCCTAGCGAATCGCTGAGCACCGTGGCCACGGCAGCCAGCGTCGGCGACGTGGTCGGCTGGCTGCTCTCGATCTTGCCGATCGTGCGCAGGCCGTAACCGGCCCGCATGGCAAGCTCGTCCTGGGTCAAACCCGCTTCGCCCCGCAGCACGGCCACGGCGTGGCCGTCGGGGAACACATGTCCGCGCGGCATCCGAAAACTCCTCGGTGTCGAATCATGATGCAATGGCAATGAAGTCGTCGAGATACCACTGCCTACGCTGCGCCTTCGAGGCCGGTTCGCTGCCGAACGGCGGGAAAAAAATATATCAGAGTTGAAAGGATCGCTTCCGCACGCACGTATCGAGTAAGGCTGTTGTTCTGCGAGGTTCGATTATGAGACTTGCATCGCTTGTTCGTGATCTGCTGCACCGCGCCCAGCGCCGTCGTTCGGCCGGCGTCACGCACCGCTCGGCGTACCGCACCTTGGGCTGCGGGTACGAATCGCTCGAAGAACGCGCCATGATGGCTGTCACGGCGACCACCGCGTACTCGATTACGAATGATTGGGGCTCAGGATTCCAGGCCCAGCTTCAGATCAACAATCAGCAAGCCAGCGCCGTCAACGGCTGGCAACTGGCCTTTGACTACGCGCCGAACATTACCAGCATCTGGGACGCGCAGATCGTCAGCCACGTCGGCAGCCACTACGTGATCAAAGGCGCGAGCTACGACAGCAACCTGGGCGGCAACAGCAGCCTGACGTTTGGCTTCGTCGCCAACGGCGCCAGCTCGAATCAGCCGGCCAACTACGCGCTGAACGGCGTCGCGCTGGGCGGCAGCGGCGCAAGCCTGCCCAGCCTCACGGTCGGCGATGTTTCGATGGCCGAGGGAAACAGCGCACAAACGAACATGGTGTTCACCGTGGCGCTGTCGGCCGCGTCGGCGCAAACGGTCAGCGTGCAATATGCGACCGCCAACGGCACCGCGACCGCCGGCAGCGATTACGTCGGCGCCAGCGGCACGCTCACCTTCGCCCCGGGCCAAACCAGCAAAACGATCTCGGTGGCCATCAACGGCGACACGACGATCGAGCCCGACGAGAACTTCACGCTCACGCTCAGCAATGCCGTCAATGCGACGCTCGGCCGAACGTCGGCCACCGGCACGATCACCAACGACGACAAGCAAGCCACCAGCGGCAACTTCGCCTTTCAGGTGCTGACCGACTGGGGCTCCGGCTTCACCGGTCAGATCTCGATTAGCAACACGTCGGCCGCGGCAGTGAACAACTGGCAGCTCGCGTTCGACTTTGCCGGCCAGATCACAAGCATCTGGGATGCCACGATCGTCAGCCACAGCGGCAACCACTATGTTGTGCAGAACGCCGGCTGGAATAGTAGCATCGCCGCCGGGGGGACCGCGTCGTTCGGGTTCAACGGCAGTCCGGGAAACGTCACGGTCACGCCGACCAACTACGTGCTCAACGGCACGACCGACACCGGCTCGACCTCAGGCACCGGCACCGGATCGAGCGGCGGCTCGACCAGCGGCGGCAGCACGGGCTCCGGGTCCAGCACCGGCTCAACCGCCGGCGTGGTCGGCACGCCGGCCACAGCGGCCACGGCGGCCTGGGCCACGCAGTACTACGCGCCGTACGTCGATGTCACGCTGTATCCGACCTACAGCCTGACCTCGGCCATGCAGAACGGCGGCGTCAAGTACTTTACGCTGGCCTTCATCACGGCCGACTCGAAGAACCAACCCGCCTGGGGCGGCTACGACCAGTACGAAGTCAGCGGCGGCAGCTTCGACATGGCGCTGCGACAGCAGGTCACCCAGGTGCGCGCGGCCGGCGGCGACGTGATGGCGTCGTTCGGCGGCGCGGCCGGGCAGGAATTGGCCCAGGTGATCACCAATGTCACGCAACTGACGGCGGCCTATCAGACGGTCGTGTCGTCGTACAACCTGACGAAGCTCGACTTCGACATTGAGGGGGCGGCCGTTGCCGATCATGCCTCGATCGACCGCCGCTCGCAGGCGCTGGCCGCGTTGCAGCAGACCGCCGCGGCGCAGGGGCACACGCTCGACGTCTGGTTCACGTTGCCGGTGCTGCCCACCGGCCTGACCGCCGACGGCTTGTATGTGCTGCAATCGGCGCTGAAGTACGGTGTAAAAATCGGCGGCGTGAACATCATGACCATGGACTACGGCGATTCGGCGGCCCCGAATCCTGCCGGTCACATGGGCGATTACACGATCCAGGCCGCCAACAGCTTGTACGGCCAGTTGCAAGGGCTGTACGGCACGTCGCTGTCAGCGAGCCAACTGTGGAACATGGTTGGCCTGACACCGATGATTGGCGTGAACGACGTCACGACCGAGGTGTTCAACCAGGCGGCCGCTCAGCAGGTTGTCGCCTTCGCGCAGCAACACGGCATCAGCCGCATCTCGATGTGGTCGCTGAATCGCGACACGACGAGCACGGCGAAGAACTACCCCGACACCATCACCAGCAGCATCAACCAGCAGGCTTGGGACTTCTCGCACATCTTCGAGACGATCTAGCTTCGCTCGTTGATCCGCAGCCACAAGCTGGTTGGAAACGCGCCGCCCCGGGCGCTGGGAATCACCTCTTCCAGCGCCCGGCGCTGTTTCTGCCACATGTACCACGCCGGCCAAAGCAGGCCGAGCGAGCGGTTGCCCATGAGCAGGGCATGCACCAGGTACTGCTCGTTCCATCCCCAGCGATGGTCGATCACCCACTGCTTGGGATAGTCGTACGGAAAGAAAATGTCGTGCACGTGCACGATCACGCCCGGGGCCAGCCGCGGCAGCACTTCGAGGAACAGGAACGGCACATCGCCAGCCGTCGCGACCAGGTGGCTGGAGTCGATGAACAGAAAATCGCCCGCCGTCAGCGGCCCGACGATCTGTTCGACCGACAACGTTTCGACCAACGAGGCGATGTACTCGTCGGCAAACGAGCGCACCTCGACGCACGGCGAAGGATCGATGCAGGTGAGCCGAGTTTCGAGCTGCCCGTCGGCGATGGCGCGGCGCGTCAGCCGGCTCGAAAAGCCGCTGCCGACTTCGATCACGCGCTTCGGCCGGTGGTGGCGCAGCATGGAGTACAGCACTTCGGCATCGACGGGACCAAACCAAGGGTTGCGCAGAAAGTAGCCGACCTGCCCCTCGGGCAGGCGTTCGGGCAGCGCCGAGTATTCGCTCTGGAAAGGCCGGCAGACCGTGTCGAGAAACTGCAGGAACGCAGCGTCGTCGAGCGCCAGCCCCTGGTCGTAGCGCGGGGTGTTCCAATGGCCGCGAGCGTCCGCGGCGTCGAGCCGAGTGCGCTCGTTGGTTTCGAGTCGCGTGGTGCCGATCGACAGCCCGATCGGGTTCAGCGCCCGATTCAATGCGATGCGAATGAGACTGCTGAGCATAGGCAGACGACCTTATGCCGGCCCGCTCCGCAGGTCGATCAATTCACGCGCCAGGCGGCGACTTACGCGAACGCACCCCATTGGCCGTCGCCGCCGTGTTCCATGCCGCTGGCCGCGCCGTAATCGTCGATGCCAAGGCAGCTCTTCAGCTCTTCGAACTTCTGGTAGAAGTTGTCGCTCGACGAGTGGACGTGCTCGGCCTCGGTGATGAACTTCATGTGATCGTGGCACGACACATTGTGCCGGCGCAGGATCTCTTCGAACGGCTTCAACTCTTGCCCGTAGACGATGAGCAGCTTGTGCTCATCGAACTGCACCTCGAGCGGAATGTTCGGGTTCAGCACCGCAATGCCGGTGCAGCCGTCGTCCAGCAGCAAATCCTCGTAATCGCAGAGGATGCTCTTCAGGACCGGCATGTCGATGTGTTCGCGATACAGGTCGGTATGGCCGCGGCTGTCGCGGTGATGGCTGGTTTCGAGCACCACGTCCACTTCGTTGCCCAGCGGCTCGAGCAGATCGAGGAACAACTCGAACAGCTTGGGGCTGGTGGCACTGGCCATCAGCACCGGCACCGTGGCGCGGGTTTGCTCGTCGCGATACACATCGTGACGGAAGCCTTGGCGCGGCACGACCTGCAAGTCGTACGACGGACGAATCGCGTCGGTCAACAAAAAGTCGCCATACCGGATAATCCCGAGATGGGTTTCCAGTTCTTCCTCGCTCAAGCGTTCGAAACTGCTCGAGCCAGCGGCAGGCTTGCCGTCGCGAAAGACGTTTCGAAAAAATCGCTTCAAAAAACCCATGTCGGCAACCCGTTGAACCATTCGACGCATCGCCCGCGAACCACGCCCTTCCGCGGGCGCGGTACGCAACGATAGGTCACGTTGTGGCTGTGCTCGAGGTTTGTTGTTCAGGCAGCCGCGACCGAGCAGCTTGCGCGATCGGACCGCCCGTACGTTCGACACGACCGGCATCTTCGACCGGCCGAAAGACCTTGCCGACCGGTCGCCCGTGGGCGATCGAGCCGGCGTTTTTTCCGTCGCTCGAGCGGGTGCGGCAAGCACCGCGCGGCGGGCGACTAACTAATCTAGCACTCGCAATTTCATTGCAGCCTTGGCTCGGCGAAAAACTTGCCCCCTACCCGTGCCGCCTACGTCGCTCGTTGCCGAAAACGTAGACCCTGGCGGACGATCAGTCGGTCCAGCCGTCACTGGCCGCGACACCGTCGCGGTGTCCCGCCGCCGTGCCCCCGGGCCGTCGGCTCGTACCATCGTTACGCGGCCACCCGCGATAGCGTTCACCGCAAACCATGATCGTGCTGGCAAGCGAACCAATTCGACCATCTGCGGCAACCACGTTGGCTGATACAATCGTGTCGCATGGCATGCTGCAAGCCGCGCCTACCGTCGCTCGTTCTACTGCTGCTAGCGCTGCTGGCCGGGTGCGGTCGCATGCAGCCGCCCGCCACCGCGCCGCTCGACACCTGGGACGTGTTCTTCATGCAAGGCGCACGCATCGGGCACGGGCACGTCCGCCAGCACAACGCCGACTACCGCGGGCAACCGGCCGTGAAGACCACGGCCGAGACCGTCCTTGCCGTGCGGCGGTTCGGCGACGAAACGCTCGTCCGCGCCGAATGCATTAGTTGGGAGCGGCCCGACGGCGCGCTGCTGGCCTTTGAGTGCACAACTCATATGGGCCCTACGCCGCAAACAACCCGCGGCACGGTCGACGGCGGCAAGCTGCGCATCGAAACCGACGCACTGCCTGGCGGCGCGGCGCGCCCCCCGTTGACGGTAAGCATTTCCGACCGCTTGGGTGGTTTCAACGCCTTGGAGAACGACCTGGCGCGCCGGCCGATAAAGCCCGGCGAGACGCGCACGATCGAGTCGCTGTGGCCGATCGTCAATCAACCGGCAACCACCACCTTGACCGCGCGCAGCGCAGAAACGACTTCGTTGCTCGACGGTTCGCGTTCGTTGTTGCGGATCGACGCCGCCACGCAGTTGGGCGACGCGCCCCCGCTGGAATCGACGCTGTGGGTTAGCGACCGCGGCGAAGTGCTCAAGAACCGCGTCGAGGCGCTCGATCAGACGGTGTATCGCACCACGCGCGACGTGGCGCTGGGCAAGGCCGCAGCGACGAACGAGCCGACGGGCGACGGGTTGCCGCCGTCGTTCGATCTCGGCTGGTCGTCGCTGGTGAAATTGTCGGCCGCGCCCGGCGATCTGCACCAGGCACGCGAGGCGAAATATCGCGTCGAGGTCACGGGCGGCGATCCGGCAAAGATTTTTCCCAGCGATGCCGCACAACACGTGCGGGCGATTGGCCCCAACACCGCCGAAATCGCGGTCATCGCGATTCGTGCCGATCGTCCACCCACCGTCGAGCTTGCCGACGACCAACGGCCGACCGATGCCGACTCGCGCCCCAGCGCGATGATCCAAAGCGACGACCCGCGGGTGGCGGCGCTTGCCGCCGAAGCTGCCGGCGACGAAACCGACCCGTGGCCGACGGCCGTTGCGCTCGAGCGGTTCGTGAATCGCAAGATCCGGGCAAAGAACTTTTCGCAGGCGTTTGCCAGCGCCGCCGAAGTGGCCGCCACGCTCGAAGGCGATTGCAGCGAGCATGCGGTGCTGCTGGCGGCGATGGCCCGCGCGCGCGGTCTGCCGGCGCGCGTGGTGATGGGGCTGGTGTATGTCGAGCCGCAGAACGCGTTCGGCTTTCACCTGTGGACCACCGTGTTTGTCGGCGACCGCTGGATTCCGCTCGACGCGACGCTTGGCCTCGGCGGCATCGGCTGCGGCCACCTGCAGCTTGCCGATACCAACCTGTCGGAAGGCAACGCCTTGGCCGAGTTTCTGCGCGTGGCCCAGGTGCTGGGCCGGCTGAAGATCGACGTGCTCGAAGTCGACGGCGTTCAATCACCGCCAATCGGCGCGCCGCACTCGGCAACCGATCCGGGCATCAAGAACACCAACGGCACAAGCGCTGCGCCCGACACCGGAAACGAGAAAAGGCAATCGAAGTGAGCCGGCGTGCAGCGCCCGGCGGTCATGGCGTCAACACAACCTTGATGCAATGGTCCTGCTTGTCGCGGAACGTCTTGTACATGGCCGGGGCGTGCTCGAGCGACTCGCGATGCGTGATCACGAACGACGGGTCGATCTTGCCTTCCTCGATCTTCTTCAGCAGCGTCGGGTTGTACTTCTGCACGTGCGTTTGACCGGTCCTCACGGTCAGGCCTTTGTTCATCAAGGCGCCGAACGGCAGCTTGTCGGGAAAGCCGATGTACACGCCGGGGATCGAAAGCGTGCCGCCTTTGCGGCAGCAGTAGATTGCTTGGCGCAGCACGTGCGCGCGGTCGGTCGTGAGCATGACCGACATCTTGATCTTGTCCATCACGGCGTCGAAGCTGCCGGTGCCGTGCGCCTCGGCCCCCACGGCGTCGATGCAGCGATCGGGACCGCGGCCGCCGGTCATTTCCATCAGCGTTTCGTACACGTCGACTTTGTCGAAGTTGAGCGTCTCGGCCTTGCCATGCTTCTTGGCCAGCTCGAGCCGTTCCGGCACGCGATCGATGGCAATCACGCGCCCCGCGTCGAACATCCAGGCGCTGGCAATCGCGAACTGCCCGACGGGTCCGCAACCCCAGATCGCCACCGTATCGCCCGGCACGATCTGGGCATTCTCGGCCGCCATGTATCCGGTGGGGAAAATGTCCGACAGAAACAGCACGCTCTCGTCGGGCAAGTCCGATTCAATCTTTATCGGCCCCACGTCGGCAAACGGCACGCGCAGATACTCGGCCTGCCCGCCGGGAAATCCGCCCAGCATGTGCGAGTAGCCGAACAAACCTGCCGGCGATTGTCCCATCACCTTGCGCGCGACTTCGGCGTTCGGGTTGCTGGTATCGCACAGCGAGTACATTTGCTGTTGGCAGAACCAGCAGGTGCCGCACGAGATGGTGAAGGGAACGACGACGCGATCCCCTTTCTTGAGCTTCTTTACCGCCTTGCCGGTTTCGACAACCACGCCCATCGGTTCGTGACCGATGACATCGCCCTTTTCCATGGTCGGCATCAGGCCGTCGTACAGGTGCAGGTCCGAGCCGCAGATCGCGGTCAAGGTGATTTTGATGATGGCATCGGTCGGTTCCTGAATCGTGGGGTCGGGAACCGTCTCGTACCGCATGTCGTGCGTGCCGTGCCAGCAAATTGCTTTCATGGGGTCACCATCGCTTTTGAGAGTGAAGGCGCGCCCGACCGGCGCGCGCCAGCACCGTGTTTGCAAACGCAATGCCCCAAGCGCCAGGCAATGGGGCGCGAGAAGGAAAAAGTGCCTGGCCGCGGCGCGGGCGCTAGTCGACCAGGTTCGGCGCCCACATGCCCGCTTGAATCGCAGGTGTTTCACCCGACTTGGGATACGTCGCTGCGGCAGCGGCGCGCAACTGTTGCGACAGTTCGGCAACCGTTGCGCTGTGCG
>DASZPI010000772.1:0-1713 GCA_035550355.1 Pirellulales bacterium | reverse complement strand
CCACCACGATCATCGATCCCGGCTGGAACGCGCGAGTGCTTGCGCGCGGCGAGCTGCTGATCGAGGCATCGGAAGAGCTAGGCCGATCTACGCATGCCAATGCAAACGATCCGACGAGCGCTGATCCGGTCGCACTCGAGTTGTTCAACAATCGCTTTGCAGCGATTGCCGAGCAGATGGGAGTCGTGCTGCGCAACACGGCCAGCAGTGTGAACGTGAAGGAGCGTCTCGACTTCAGTTGTGCCCTGTTCGACGCCGCAGGCAATCTCGTGGTCAACGCACCGCACATTCCGGTACATCTGGGCGCGATGGGCGAGACCGTGCGCTCAATCATCGCCGACAATTCGCGGCTCGCACCGGGCGATGTGTTTATCACAAACGATCCGTACCGCGGCGGCTCGCACCTGCCCGACGTCACCGTCATCACGCCGATTCACGACCGCTCGAATGGCGAGCTGCGCTTCTTCACCGCCAGCCGGGCACACCATGCGGAGATCGGCGGCACGCGTCCCGGGTCGATGCCCCCGTTTTCGCGCACGCTGGCCGAAGAAGGCGTCCTGATTCGCAACTTCAAGCTGGTCGATGCGGGACGCTCGCGATTTGATGCCCTGCGGGAGATGCTGCTCGCCGGTCCGTATCCCACGCGGAACGTTACCGACAACCTCGCCGACATTGCGGCGCAGGTGGCGGCGAATCGCCGCGGCGCGATCGACTTGGAAGCGCTCGTCGAGCGCAACGGTTGGCCGATCGTCGAAGCGTACATGGCCCATATCCAGGCGGCGGCAGAACGGAAGATGCGAATGGCCTTGTCACGCTTGCGGCCGGGAAGGCGCGAGTTCGTCGATCATCTCGACGACGGTTCGCCAATCGCCGTCGCGGTGACTGTGGAGCACGAGCCGTTGCCCCGAGCGACGATCGATTTTACCGGCACGGGCCCCGTGTTGCCGGGAAACTTGAACGCGAACCGCGCGATTGTCGCGGCCGCGGTCATGTACTGCCTACGTCTGTTGATCGACGAAGAGATTCCGTTGAACCAAGGGGTGCTGAAGCCGGTGAAAATCATATTGCCAGAATGTCTATTGAATCCGCCCGCTGGAAACTCCGCAGCCGATTGCGCGGCGGTCGTTGGCGGAAATGTCGAAACGTCGCAGCGCGTCGTCGATGTGCTGCTGGGGGCATTGGGATTGGCGGCCGCTAGCCAGGGAACCATGAACAATCTGCTGTTTGGCGACTCGACCTTCGGCTATTACGAGACGATCGGCGGCGGCGCGGGAGCAACCGTCGAGGCCAACGGCGCCGACGCAGTGCACACGCACATGACCAACACGCGGCTGACCGATCCAGAGGTGCTCGAGCAACGCTATCCGGTGCGCGTCAATGAGTTTGCGATCCGTCGTCAGTCGGGAGGCCAGGGCCTCCATCGCGGCGGGAACGGCATTATGCGACAGCTTGAGTTCTTGCGTCCGGTCGAGGTTTCGATCGTTTCCCAACGCCGCGGGCCATATCAACCCTATGGTGTTGAGGGCGGCAGTCCAGGCGCTTTAGGGCGAAACTCGCGCGTGCACACTGATGGGCAGCACGAAATCCTGTCTGCTCAAGTGCAATTCAAAGCTGATGCCGGCGACCAAGTGCTGATCGAAACTCCCGGTGGTGGCGGTTGGGGCCACCGGGCGTAAGCCTTTAGCGTGTCGAGCTTCGGCCAAGTAGTTGCTG
>DASZPI010000771.1:0-1506 GCA_035550355.1 Pirellulales bacterium | reverse complement strand
CACAAGACAGGGTTCGCACCATATATCTCGTCGCTGATCCTGTTTGCCGACCGCAACGATTTGCAGTACATCAATCGTCCACGCGCGACGATGCCGTATCTGTTCCAATCGGGCGAGCACCACCCGGGCATGTTTACGCTCGAAACCAGCCGCAGCGGCACGGGGCCCATGGCGGCGCTTGCCAACTTGCTGATGCTCGGCAAGCAGGGCCTGCGCACGTTGCTTGGCCACATTGTGGAGATGGCCGAAGTGTTGCGCGAAGGCCTCGAGTCGCACCCCGACCTGACCGTGCTCAACGGCGAGAACGTCGGGCCGGTGACGCTGTTCCGCGTTTATCCGAGCGGCGTCGATACGTTCACGATCAAGGATCGCGAACGCGCGGACCGCAGCTTTCAGCCGAAGCTTGCCGAATACAACGCGCTCAACCGGCGGGTGTTCGAGCGCGTGCATGCCGATGCGCTCGCCGGACGGGGCGTGCTGCTGTCGATGACCGACTGCTATCGGATGTCCGATTTCGGCACGCCGATTTCCGCGCTCAAAAGTTACGTTCTCTCGCCATTCAGCGACGAGGAACGAATGCAGTCGATCATTGCCGACGTTCTCAGTGCACGCGACGCCGTGCTCGACACTGAGAGCTAAGATTCAGACCTCGACCGGCTCGCGTGCTTCGAGCCGCTCGACGCGTGTGACCAGGTCGCCGTACTCGGCCGCGAACTCGTGCCAGAAATCGTGTTCGCGGAAGTGCAGCCGCATCACGCGATCGCCCGTTGCCAGCCGGCGCATCGATGCACGGAGCCGAATCAACGGACCCAAAAACCGATTGCTGAGGTTGATCACATCGACAATCACGATCGGCAACAGCACGAGGGCGACCACCAAAGCCGGTGCAGCATAGGCTGCCAGTCGATCGACATGCTGCCCGAATTCGGCTGAAGGGTCGGAGACCATGCTCCAACCCAAAACCGCCAGTGAGGTGAGGGTGACGCATCCCGACCAGTAAAATAGCAAGCGCCAAAGGACCAGCCCCTGGAGTTTGGGGCAAACGAACAGTTGTTCGCGCGGAACCTGGATCATTGGCGAAGTCCCAAGAGAGCGAATCGGTGGTGCGCGCAAGTGTAGGTCACATTTGCCGGCCACGCCGCCCGAGGACACGCAATTCGCGGCGCGTCACACGCCGTACGGTTGCAATAACCGGTACCGCGGATTTGCCTCCAAGTAGCTTCCTACGCGGTCGGCGCGGTCGATTGCGGCTGCGAAGAACTCGACCGCCTCGTGAAGTGCCTCGTCAGGTTCGGCGCAACTAAAACGGAGAAATCCTGCCCCTGCAACGCCAAAGCACTCTCCGCCGAGGCACGCGACGCCGAGGTGGTCGTCGGCGCCTTCGAGCAAGTACATTGCCAGACCATGCGACGTGATCCGCAATCGATTGCAGATCGCCGCCACCGACGGGAATACGTAAAACGTCGCGGTCGGATCGAGGCATTTGACCCCCGGCACTCGGTCGAG
>DASZPI010000770.1:0-38488 GCA_035550355.1 Pirellulales bacterium | reverse complement strand
ACGCACGACCGCTTCATGCTCGACCGGCTGTCGACCGTCGTGCTCGGATTCGACCGCGAGCAGCGTGGCCGTTTGTACGCCGACTATCGGCAATGGTTGGCGGCGCAGGCTGAGGCGCCGTCCCAGCAACCAACTCCGCCGGCGACCAAGAAAACGGGGGCAACTCCCGCGACGAAGGTTGCGAAACTGTCGTATCAGCAGCAGCGAGAGCTGAGCCAGATCGAAGATCGCATCGCCGAAGCGGAAGCAGCCGTGACGCGCCTGCATGAATCGCTGGCTGCCGCAGCCGCCCGCGGCGACTACAAACGGCTGGCCGCCGAGGGGGCGGAGCTGGAAGCCGCGACCGCGGCAGTCGACGCGCTGTATCGCCGCTGGGAAGCGCTCGAAGCTTTGCGCAGCGGCAAGCAAGCCTAGCCGTGGCGCCAATATTGGCTGCTGGCCGACGATCGCGCGGGCTGGGCATCGCGACGGATACCACTGCCGTAACGCTCTCGCGCTAGCAGGGCGAGCGGTCACGACAGTTCGACGCAAGCCTTTACAAGCAAGAAAGTACCGGAGGTGGGACTTGAACCCACACGACCTTGCGGCCACTGGATTTTGAGTCCAGCGCGTCTGCCATTCCGCCACTCCGGCAGCGAATGTCTTTCGACAGTTTGCGGCCGCGCTGTGCGATCGTCAAGGGTCGCTTGTCGGAGTCGGCGTCGCGGCTTAGAACGAGGCCACGTCTTCAACGCCTTCGACAGCAGCCGTTCCCCCATGATCCGGCCAACCCTTCCAGCCGATACCGATTCGCTCATTGCCTTGGCCGATGCCACAAACGTCTTCAAGCCGCTCGAGATCGAAGCGCTTGCCGAAGTTCTGCGCGATTACCACTCCAGCAATCATGCCCTGGGACATCGGTCGATAACGTTTGAGCGCGACGGCGTAATTCTTGGCTTCGCCTACTATGCGCCGGCTGCCATGACTGACCGTAGCTGGTATCTCTATTGGATCGCGGTGCGTCCCGATGTCCAAGCGCGCGGCATTGGCGGCGAATTGCTGGACGATGTCGAGCGCGAGGTCGCACAGCGACACGGACGCATGTTGTTCATCGAGACATCATCGCTGCCGCACTACGATCGCACGCGGCGATTTTACCAGCAGCACCGGTACGAACTGGCGGCGCGCCTGCCCGACTTCTACGCCGATGGCGACGATATGATTGTCTTTCGGAAGCCGCTGTTCACGTCGGCAGCCGACCGCCGCTAGACCCGCTGCCGGAAAATGCGCGAGACAGGATTTGAACCTGCACGTGATTGCTCACGCCAGCCCCTCAAGCTGGTGCGTCTGCCAGTTCCGCCACTCGCGCTTGGTCGATCGGGCGGCTTTCGACTCAGCCAATGAGTCTAAACCATTGGATGCCGGTGTTCAATCGCCGGTATCGACGCGCTGGCTACGATGGTGTTGCTGAACGATCGGCTTCAGGGCTGCCCGGCAACGGCTTGGGACTGCCGATGATGGCGTCGGCAAAGCGAACCCGCTTGCGTCGGATGCGGCGTAGAACGTCGAGATAACGCATGACAATCAGTGCGGCCCCCAGCAGGCCGGCGCCCGCCGCATACCAAGCCCACCAGTCGCCCGAAAGGTGACGCCAGGCGAACAGCGCGACGGCGAGCAGTCCGACTGCGAGCCCGGCCAGCGCACGCACGGTCGCACCGCTGACTTGCGAGTTCAGATGGGTGTTGATCGCTGCGCGCGCGTTCATGTTGGCCACCTCGCGCAGTGCCGACAGATTGACGGCCTGCGTCGTCGCCGCCGGTCGTGGCGCCATCAATCGATTCTCTTCGCGCGGCGCGGCGGTCGACGATCCCTCGGATATCGGTCGCTGGATCGGTCGCTCGGCAACCGGGGCAGGCGCTGCAGGAGCAGGTGACGAAATCGGCTCGGTGCGTGACGATTTGCCGCGGCTTTTCTCCAGCAATTGCGCCATATACGCGTTAATGTCTGCGTCGTCATCGAGGGACGAATCGGCATGTGTGCTCGCTGACGGCGCGGCCGGAGCTTGCTCGGGCGGTTTGTCTTCCGCGGCGGCCGCGGGTTCCGTCGGTGCGACCGCCTCGCGCTTCGATGCGTGCTCGCGCTCGTTGCTGATCGATGACAAGGTTACTTGCCGCGACCGCGTCGTCGCGGGCGATTGCTCGGGCGCGTCGGGCTCAAGCTCGACGCCGTATTTGGCCAATAACGATGCCGTACTGAGCGTGACGCCCGAACTGGCGGGGGTGCGCGCGGGCACTGCCGGAAGCGGCTCTTTAGGCGTTAACGGTTCGGTTGTCGCACGCTTGAAGATGGACAGCGCACTGTGATGCGACGATCCACCACGGAATTCCTCGCGCAAGGCTTCACTACGCCGATGGTCTTCCCATTCCGCGCGTTGACGGCGAAATTGCTCCTCGTTGACTTCCAGCGTCCGCTGGCGTTCGTCCAACTCGGCGCGAACGCTTTCGGCACGCTGCTTTTCGCTGTCTTGAAGGGCCTTGAACTGTTCGTGTTGCCTAGCTAACTGCTCGGCGTGCTCTTCGAGCGAAGCTTTCAATTGTTCGATTTCGAGACGCTGATTGCGCTGCCGCTCGTCGCAGGCGCGTTCGAGCTGCCGCAATGCTGCATGCCGGCGCTCCAGCTCTTCCGATTGCTTTTCGAGCGCGGCAACCCGTTGTGCGAGGTCGAGTCGCTGCAGGTCCAGCTCGTCGAGCATGCCCCGGCGCTCGCGTTGCCATGCCTCGCGTTCACACTTCAATTGATCGAGGCTTGCCTGGGCGTCGTCGGCCGAACCCGCAACAACGACGTCGGCTAATGGAATGGTTGTGTTGGAAATTTGCTGCCGCAGCATACGCCGATCGACCTCGACCGCGGCACGATCGACTTCGAGTTGAGCCTCGCGGCGTGCCAGCTCGGCCACCTGCAGGTCGATCTCGGCCGACCGGCGCTTGAGTTCAGCATTCATTGCATGAAGATTGGCGGCATGCGAGTCGTTGGGGTCCACGCCAAGATTCGAATCCTCCGACAAATCGCTTTGCGGGGTGGCGGTTGCGAGCAAGCTGTACGTGGGCTGCTCGTCGGCGTTGTCGTTCTCGAGCGATTGGGGCATGGCTGCCTCCGGCTCATATCCTGGGACACACGGGGCGCGACAACATTCCTATTCCGACTCGGATTGCGGCAGCCAGCGAAGGCGGGCAACCCTGGCCGGCAAATAGGGTGGTGCGGTCGGCGCCTGCAAGTCATCTAGCTCACAGAGCGGCGGCGGTCAAAACCGCCGAG
Organism: Pirellulales bacterium; assembly: GCA_035550355.1. Classification (GTDB taxonomy): domain Bacteria; phylum Planctomycetota; class Planctomycetia; order Pirellulales; family PNKZ01; genus DATAXP01. The sequence continues at coordinate 35,194 of DASZPI010000770.1, read as the reverse complement.
CGCAACGAGACTTGCGGTCGGAAGACTTTTGAAGTCGCAACACCTTACTCGTCCGCGAATGGGGTGCCGCATGTGCCGGTCGGGCGAAGGTAGGCGGTCAAAAATGGTGGCAATGCGGTGAATATCTGTGACGAATATGTCGATTATCCCAAAGCTCACGCTCGACGGAGGAACGCGATCGGGAGGAACCAACCATGCTGTCGACTGCCTGGAAGTGTCCCGGCCGTCCGGCAACCACCCCGTTCAAGGTCCCCGCTGAGCAGGCGAGTATGCGTAAGCTGCTGACAAAATGCCACTTACGTCGTTAGCTTGTGCGGCGACCGGTAAGGTCGACGTAGATTGCTTTTTTAGCAAACCAGCGGGGTTCGACCGACGTACTATAGTTGCTCTTGCCGTCAAGGTTAAAAGACGGCCGGGCAGCGAACGGCGGCGAGTTCGTTCGTTTAGTAACCACCCATGAAGGTCTGACAACAGGCTCGACCAACGGCGTCGCTTGGAGGGGGGCACACCCTCGAGTTCCGCCCGAACCGGACGAGAGAAGGTGAAACCGAGTATGGCACGCAAAGATGCGATCATGAAGATGCGCGAAATCCTGCTCGTCCGTCGCGATGCGCTGCGCAAGGCGCTCGCCGGCGACCTCAGTCTATTGAATCAGCTCCGCGAGCAGGCCGGCGGCGATGTCGTCGATTTCGCGCTCGATTCGGCACAGGACGAGATCAACTCGCAACTGGCCGAGGTCGAAAGCCGTGAGTTGGCCAGCATCGAGAACGCGCTCGAGCGGATGCGAACCGGACATTATGGCGTGTGCGAAGGCTGCAACGTCAAAATTCCGATGGCTCGGCTGAACGCGCTCCCGTATGCCACAACGTGCATCGAATGCCAACGCGAGGCCGAAATCCACGGCACCGCGGGCTCGGGCGACGCCGACTGGGGACGCGTGGTCGATCCCAACTCCGATGCCGAGGTCTCGATTAACGATCTTGAAATCGACGTTTCTTGATCTTGTCGTGGCGCGTGCGCACAATGGCGCACGCCCGGTGCAACCGGCCGTTCCACCGGCCTGACGGTTCGCCGCGAGGCGGACGTTCGGCCGGTACGCTTGTCAGCGTTGCGACTCGTCCTTCGGGCAGCGCGCCGATCTCAGCGTCTTTAAGGGAAATCACTATGCGGCGAGTTCGACGCCGTTGCTCCGTCATCGCAGTTCAAAGCCTTGTTTGCTTGGCGGCGGTTCTCGGCGCCCAAACGCAGCCGGCGGTCGCCCAGGCTCCGGCCACGCGCACCGGCGCGTCCGCGCTCGAGCTCGACGGCAACATGACGCCCCAACAGCGCGATGCGCTGTACGCCAGCCTGGCCAAGGAAGTTGCCGATTACGAGCGGCACCACAACATCATCAAGACCGCGGCCCGCCTGGTCAGTCCAACCGTGGTGCACATCGAGGCCGAAATCCGCGATTCGGGCGGCCGACCCTATGGTCGGCGTACCGTGCAGGAGGCGGGTTCCGGCGTCCTCGTCGAAATCAGCGGCGCCCCGTATGTGCTGACCAATCGGCATGTGATCCGCGATGCCAAGCTGAACGACATCCAGATTCGATTTTCCGACGGCCGAATGACGCACCCGACGAAGTCGTGGGGCGACCCGGACACCGATGTCGGCGTCTTGGCTGTGCACGGGCCCGATTACGTCACCGCGCGCATCGGAAACAGCGACGCACTTGAAGTCGGCGACATGGTGCTGGCCGTCGGCAGCCCGTTTGGGCTGAGCCATTCGATCACCTATGGCATCATCAGCGCGAAGGGGCGCCGCGATCTGGAATTGGGCGACGGCGGCGTGCGATTCCAAGACTTCATTCAAACCGACGCCTCGATCAATCCCGGCAACAGTGGCGGACCGCTGATCAATCTCAGAGGCGAGGTGGTCGGCATCAACACCGCGATCGCCAGCAATTCAGGATTTAACGAAGGAATTGGGTTCAGCATTCCCATCAATATTGTGGTGAACATTGCTCGACAACTGATCGAGCACGGAGTGGTCACCCGAGCTTATTTAGGCGTGCGGCTCGACTCACGATTCAACGCTCAGCAGGCACTCGAGGCGGGGTTGCCACGGCTGACCGGCGCGCGATTACTGCGCATCGAGCCCGGCTCGCCTGCCGAAGCCGCGGGATTGCAGGCCGGCGATGTGATCGTCCAATTCAACGGTCAGCGCGTCGACAACGACAACCACCTGATCAACATCGTCGGGCTCACTCCGGTCGGCACCGAGGTGTCGATCATCATCTATCGCGATCGCCAGCCGATGACCATTCGCGCAAAGATCGGCAACGCGAACGAGACGGCGCCTGCTCAGACTCCAGCACAGCGTTAGAAGTCGCTGTTGGGTTGCGCGGGACCTCTCCGCGCCGATGGCAACGCTATCGCCGGCGTTGCTGCGACCCGCACAGACGGCAGGCTTTGCTGAAGTCGTATAATCGTTCGTGCCGATGAATGTCGATGCCGCTCGAAGTTCTTGCGCGCGGCCGAAGGTTTCGCTGTCGGATGGGTGAGCCATGGATGCCGATCCCCAGAGTTCAACAACGGATGCGCGGTCATCGGGTGTCGTCGACGCGCTGGCCGATTGGGTCTCCGACGTCGGTGCGGTCGCGGTCAACTGGATCGTCGGCATTGGCGAAGTCGTGTTGTTTGCGCTGCGGACCATGCGATGGATGGTCACGCGGCTTCCGGCACGTGAGACTTTGCTCCCGAGCTTCTATCAAATCGGGGTGCTCAGCCTGCCGGTCGTGGCGCTCACGGGCACGTTCATCGGCATGATCCTGGCCGTGCAAAGCTATTCGCAATTCCGCTTGCTGCACCTGGAAACGCGCTTGGGAGGCGTGATCAACATTTCGCTGGTTCGCGAGCTGGGGCCGGTGCTTGCGGCGACGATGCTCGCCGGCCGCGTCGGCAGTTCGATGGCTGCCGAACTCGGCACGATGCGCGTTACCGAGCAGATCGATGCCCTGTCGAGCATGGGCGCGAATCCGATCCACTATCTGGTCGTGCCACGCTTTCTCGGCTGCCTGGTGATGATCCCGGCTCTAACGGTGATGGCCGACTTTATGGGCGTCGCCGGCGGTTGGTTCTATAGCACGGTGCTACTGGATATCGACAAGCACCACTATTGGGAAAATTCGCAAAAGGTGGTCAACGGTTTCGATCTATTCGGCGGTGTGTTCAAGAGCTTGTTTTTCGGCGCGGCCATCGCCCTGGTCAGTTGTCATCGCGGCTTCCATTGCGACCCCGGCGCCGAAGGCGTGGGCCGCGCCGCGACCAGCGCATTCGTCGCATCGTTCGTGCTGATTCTGATCTTGAATCTGCAGATCGATATCTTTCTCGACAGCCTTTACTACTACCTGTGGCCGCAAGGCGTTTCGTTTCTGTAGACCCTTGCCGCAGCGCATGACCAAGACCGATCAAGCCGAAACGATCGAACCGAGCTCGGCCGCAGCCGACGACGAGCCGATCCTGCGCGTGGAAGGTGTCCATGTGCAGTTTGGCCGACAGGCGGTTTTGCGCGACATCAATCTCGAAGTGCCGCGCGGACAAACCTTGGCCATCATCGGCGAAAGCGGCTGCGGCAAAACCGTGCTGCTAAAGACGCTCATTGGCCTGGTGCGCCCCACGGTAGGCAAGGTGTGGTTTCAGGGCAAAGACCTTGCGAATCTCAGCGAAACCGAGCTCTCGGATCTTCGCACGCGCTACGGCTTCGTGTTCCAGCAGGCAGCTCTGTTCGACAGCATGAGCGTGGCGCGCAATGTGGTGTTCCCGTTGGTCCGCCATCAAAGAAAAACTCAACAAGAGTTGAACGAGGTGGTCGCTGCGCGATTGGCCGAGGTGGGGCTGCCCGAGTCGGCGGCAAGAAAAAAACCGGCTGAACTGTCGGGCGGTATGCGGAAGCGCGTTGGCTTGGCGCGCGCCCTGGCCATGAACCCCGAGGTGGTGCTCTACGACGAGCCGACGACCGGGCTGGACCCGATCATGAGCGACGTCATCAACGAGTTGATCATCCGCTGCCGAAAGCGATATCCCGTGACCAGCATCGTGGTGACGCACGACATGCACACCGCGCGCAAGGTTCCGGACCGCGTGGTGATGCTCTATCCGCTCATGCGCCTCAAGCACGACGAGCCGCAAATCATTTTCGACGGACCGCCCGACGCGCTCGACGACTGCAAAGACCGCCGTGTGTGCCAGTTCGTGCGTGGTGAAGCGGGCGAACGTCTGATGGAGATGCGCGAACAAGCGGAGCGCGTCTCATGAACGAACGCGTCATTCAATTTCGCGTCGGTGTCACGGTGGTCGCGGCGATCCTGATCGCCTTGATCTTGCTGTTACTGTTCGACGGTTTTCCCGAGTTTGTGCGGGCCAAGCCGTACACGATCTACATTTCGTTCAGCCAGGCGCCAGGTGTTTCCGAAGGAACACCCGTCCGCAAGAGCGGCATTCTGATCGGCCGCATCAAGGCGGTCGATTTTGCTGAGGACATCGGCATCAAGCCGCGCGAAGGACTGCGGGTGGTCGCAACGGCCGAGATTCAGGCGAATCGCCAATTGCGACATAACGAGCTCCCTGAGATTCGCAAGTCGTTGCTCGGCGGCGACGCGGTGATTGAATTCGTACTGCAAGAAGGAACCAGCCTGCCGAACACGGTCGTGCAACCTGGCGAACGCGTGCCGGGGCACGTGGTCAGCGATCCGCTGCAAACGATCGGCAACATCGAGGGGAACCTGTCGCTGGCGCTGAACTCGGTCTCGGGCACCGCCGACGAAATCGGCGATCTGGCGCGGCGCGTGAACGCGCTCTTGGCCAACAACAACGAACAGATGACTCGCGTTGTCGATAAAGCCGAAGCGACGCTCGACGCAATGCAGCAAGCCATTGCCAATGCCAACGACCTGGTGGGCGATCCGATGTTCAAGGGCAACATTCGCCAGGCTGCCGACGAATTACCGAAAGCCTTGACCGACCTGAACGAGGCGCTGGTCAAGATTCGCCAGACGGCGGATCTGGCGAACACGAATCTAGCAAACCTCGAGGGCTTTACCAAACCGTTGGGCGAGCGGGGGCCGCAGCTCGTCGATCACATCGACCGGGCCGCCCAGGATTTGGAAAACGTGCTCGTCGATGTTAAATCGTTCTCACGAGCGTTGAATTCGCCGGAGGGTTCGCTCGGACGACTGATCAACGACCAACAACTGTACAATAACCTGAACACCGCAATCACCAATGTGAACGGCATCACGCGCGAGCTCGAACCGGTGTTGCGCGATGCCAGGGTCTTTTCAGACAAAATCTCGCGCCACCCCGAGCGGCTTGGCGTTCGTGGCGCGATCTTTCCCAGCTCCGGAATCAAGTGACGCTTACCGATCGACAATCCCGCCGGGGCAGTTGCACCGGCGTGCGCGATTCGACATTATTCCCCTTGTCAGAGAATTGTCCTACAAGGCTCGAATGCTGCGGAGATGCTGACGATGACGAGCGACGAATCGTTTGAGCTGCTGGTGCGCGAGGCCGCGCATTTACACGTCATGGCTCCTTGGTTGTCGGTTCGCGTCGATCGTGACGGCCAAGGTCGCCCCAAGGCCGAAGCGCAGCTTAGCGCCAACTTCACACTCGATCCCAACGATCTTCCCGGCAGCATCATCCGCGAGATCCATCGCCGCCTGGATGAATTCGAAAGCCAGTTGGACGACTAAAGCGTGCCGAGGGCCGCCGGCGCACCGCAGCTGACTTCGCGCCCGCTGCCGACTACTTCGGCTCGACCAACGTTTCTTGCGGCGACACGGTCTCGGCCGGTTGAGCGACCGTCGGTGGCGGCGTGAAGCCTTCCACATGACTGCCTTGCCGCAGATTCTCAGCCCGACCGAGCAACTGGTCGGTCCGCACGCTCGCCAGGGGCTTCATCTCAAAGTCGAGTCCGCGTTCATCGCGAATTTCCAGCGGCACGACATTCTCCGACACGAAATCGAGCGGGAACAGTTCGTACCACGGCGGGCGAATCCACTGCTTGACGGTAAGCGTCTCGTAGCCGTCTTTGACGAGCTCGATCTTGCGCGTTCCGTAGTAGATGTAGTCCGTCGAGACCGGCGTGGTGCCGATTTCATAGTTATCGACATAGACCAACGCCCCCGGCGGGTTGCTGCGGATCGTCAATCGGCGTTGCACGCAGCCGGTGCCGATCGTGCCCAGCAGGGCCACGATCATGGCTCGGCGCAGGGCACGGCCGGCGAAACGATCCTTGGCTGGGCAACGACAAATGGCCAACGGCATGTCGGGACCGCCATGGGTTTGGCGGGCGAAAAGGATGGGGCGGCGACTATATCAAACCGCTGCACCGGCCTCCAGGCCACTTGCAGCGTCCTGGGGCGTTTGCCGGGCCAAAAAAACTTCCCGCCTGGCTTGGCCCGCCACTCTAGGATGCCGACCCTTGGCCAGCTAAGATAGCTGCGGCTGGCCAACCCTTCGCCGCGATGCTGGCACCTTTCAGGCGACTTCTGTAAGCCCCGGCTTGCAATGGACAACAAAGCTGCATCGTGGCAGAGCTATCTCGAATACGCCGAGCTTTCCGACGTCGGGCTCCGTCGGTCGAACAACCAGGACTCGCTCGGCTCAGTCATTTCGGGCAGTGAAGACTCGTGGCGGCGCCGCGGGCACTTGTTCATGGTGGCCGACGGCATGGGTGCGCACGCTGCCGGCGAATTGGCCAGTAAGATGGCCGTCGATACGGTCTTACTGACCTATTACAAGCTGCCCGATCCTTCGGCGCCCGATGCTTTTAAGAAGGCACTCGAGGACGCCAACGCCAAAATCAACGCTCGCGGGCAGGCAAACCCCGATTTCAAGGGCATGGGCACCACGACCAGCGCCCTGGCGGTCTTGCCGCAAGGCGCCGTCGTTGCCCACGTCGGCGATAGCCGCGCCTACCGACTGCGCGGCAATCGCCTCGAGCAGCTTTCGGCCGATCACAGCCTGGTGTGGGAGATGATGGCCGCCAGCAAGATCAGCGAACGCGATCTGCCAACGTACATTCCTAAGAACGTGATCACCCGTTCGCTCGGTCCCAACCCGACGGTGCAGGTCGATCTCGAAGGACCGTTTCCGCTGGTCCCTGGCGACACGTTTCTGCTGTGCAGCGACGGTCTGAGCGGCCAGGTTTCCGACGAGGAAATTGGCGCCGTGCTGCAAGCCCTGCCACCGCACGAAGCGGTGCAAACATTGGTCGATCTCGCGAATTTGCGCGGCGGGCCCGACAACATCTCGGTGATCGTCGTGCGCGTGACAGCGTTGCCGTCGGCGAGTGGGGCCAGTGGTGCGATCGCCGCGCCTGCGAATCCAAGCGGCGACACGCGTATTCATCCCGCGTTTTGGATCGTGTTCGGCGTCGCACTGGCCGCGGCGCTGATTTTGTTTTTGATCGACATGCCCTTGTTTGCCGCAGCCAGCGCCGTTGCCGCGGTGATTACGTTGGGGGCAGCGTTGGTCAGCAAGGCCAGCGCGGTCGAGAACGCCTCGTTCGACGGCGAAATTAGCACCCTGGGCGGTGGTCCCTATCGATCGCTCGTCTGTAATCCCGACCGTGCGCTGATCGACCGTCTGAAGTCACTGATCGAATCGATCCGGCAATCAGCATCCGAGCAGCAATGGCAGATCGAATGGTCAACCGCCGACGCCTACGTTCGCCGTAGCGAACAAGCCGCCGCCCAAGAGAACAATCTGCTGGCAGTGCGCGAGCTGTTCCACGCGATCAGCTATTTGATGAAAGAAGCGCGCCAACAACGGCAGGCCCGCGACGCGGGCTAGCTTCGCCGGCGATTCTGCTCGCCGCCCCGGGTGCCTACTTCAGACGGCTGAGATCTTCTTTCGTTGTTCCGTCGCCGACACGCACCATGTTGCGTCCGTTCGGGGGCGCGAGGGTGCCCAGGTCGGCCAGCGCCGGGTTCTCGGCGAGCAAGGCGCGGGCCGCCGCCCGCGCTCGATCCCAATTCGCCGCGGTCGGACCGCCGCGGAACAACGGTTGATCGGTAATCGACACCAGCCGCGCGACCGCGCTGTCGCAATATCGGTAGCCGCTCGCATCCGGCTCGACGCGCTGTCGCTCGTCTTCGAGCATCGCCACCAGATAGCCAATCCGATTGCGCGTGTAGCGGTTCATCACGCCAGCCGCCAGGGCCGCATAGCGCGGCGAAACGGCGCTCGCACCGACCTCCTCGCCTAGAACCGACTGCAAACGCCGCTGGCTCCGCCTGTCGCCAAAGTCCGCAACCAACGCGGCGGCCGATTGCCAATCGGTCTGCGCCGCCTTGGGTTGTTCGACGACCTTGGCGGCCGCAGCGATCGCCGACGGAACTAAAGCGGATTGCTCGTCGTCGATGAGACGCTGCACCAGCGGTAGCGCAAACGCACCTCGCGCCGTCACGTACTCGGAGATTGCAGTGACGATCGCCGGTTCATCGAGCCGTGCGCGCAATCGGCGTACGAGCTCTTCGTAGTGCGTCACCTCGGGGGCGCCGACGACGGCTCCCAACGCGGTTTCGAGTTGATCCCAAACCTCGGGCGCGGGATGCGGACGTGGCAAATACGTTCGCAGGTTGTGTTCTTGCAACGGGGTGCAGTCGTTGAAGTCGAACGACTGCATCTCAGCGAGCGCGCGTTCGATCGGCCAGCGATCGTACTCCAATCGATACAATGCCGACAACGTGCCGGTGCGATGCCGACCGCCCATGCAGTGGATCATCACGGGCAGGTTCTTGGGATCGTCGAGCAGGGCGAAGAACGCCTCGAATTGCCAGGGCGTCGGCCAAGGCCAGCATGCTTCCTCGCCCATGGGCCATTGCAAGTGCTTGGCGCCCAGACGGGCGACGTAATCGGCCTCCTTCGCACCGTTGGCGTCGCCGGGGTCGTACAGCCCGCTGTGTAATCGGAAATCGTACAGTTGCAGACTGACGATCGTCTTGACGCCGTGATCGGCAATTAGATGTCGCAGTCCCAATTCGGTCGGCTGACCCGTCCGGTACAGCACGCCTTCGCGGACCACTTGAAACCGTTTGACGTGATAGCGCCAGAACGATCCATAGATCGCCCAGCCCAATGCCAAGACGACTACGGCGCCGATCACGCGATACACAATCCGCATCGCCGAACCTGTTTCCGTGCTAGCAGTCGATGGCATATCGTGCGCGCGAAGTAGGGACCTGGGCCGAGAACGATACTCGTAGCGTCCGGTCGGGTCAACGCGACTCCTGACGCCACCCAAGCCGCCGCGCGGGATCGAGAACGGTTCTGGCAACGTTCGGCGTGGGCCCGTCTCGGCTCGCCTTCCGCCAGTTCGCGAGCATTGGTACACTCCGCCTCCCTGTGCATCCGCGACAAGGAGGTCGCCTTTGCCCTCGCGTTGGCCCATTCGCAACAAGCTGTTTGTCTGCTTTGCCCTGCTGCTGGCGATCGTCAGCATGCTGGCATGGGGCGGCATTCAAGGCTTGTACTCGTATCGCGGCTTGGTGCGCAGCCTGCGCCGCGTCTACGAGCTGCCGCTGGCCACCGAGATGATGCGCCACGTCAGCAACTTGCGAGTGACGCTCAGCGAGGCGCGCTCGGTCGAACGCACTCCGATTCCCGGTCGCGACAAGCCCTCGGCGGTGTACGAGCTGATCCAGGAAGAGTTTCACCTCTACCTCGATGCGGTCCGCTACACGCTGGGCAAGTACCGTGAACAATTGACCGACAACTCGCCGCAAGACCCGATCGGCGACAGCCGCGGCGAATGGATTACGGTGCGCGCAATTGATCAATCGCTATCGCGCATCGAACACTTCGTGAGCAACGGGGACTGGCTGCTCGATCGTCTTCAGGCGGGCGCGCTGGCCATGGAACTCGAGCACCTCGAAGAACTGTCGGCCGAGCTGCCCAGCTACTTGCACGAAAACATCCATGATTTCACCGAAGAGGCCCGTGGCCAGTACCGTGCCCTGTTGGTGCTGGCCTGGGTCACCAGCGTGATCACCGCATTGATTTTCGCCTTGTGGGTCAAGCTGTTTTACGAGTGGGTGTTCCGACCATTGCGCGTGTTGATCAAGGGTTCGCGCAAGGTTGCCGCCGGCAACTTCGAATATCGCATCCGCCTCGATACCTGCGACGAGATGGCCGAACTTGCCCAGGCGATGAACGACATGACCGCGCGGTTTCGCGCGATCCGCGACGACCTGGACAGCCAAGTGCAAGAGCGGACGCGACAAGTCGTCCGCAGCGAGCAACTCGCCAGCGTCGGGTTCCTGGCGGCCGGCGTGGCCCACGAGATCAACAATCCACTGGCCTCGATTGCCATGTGCGCCGAGTCGCTCGAAGGGCGTGTCGAAGAGGTGCTCAAGCCCGACGACGATCGCTACGCTCCGGTGCGCAACTACCTGCGCATGATCCAGACCGAGGCATTTCGCTGCAAAGAAATCACCGAGCGGTTGCTCGACTTCTCGCGCCTCGGCGAAGTGAAGCGCCAGACTGCCGACCTGCGCGAGCTGGTGCAAGGGGTGATCGACATGATCAGCCACCTGGGCAAATACAGCGAGAAGCACGTCGAGATGATGCCGGGCGAGCCGGTGCTCGCGCTCATCAATCCGCAAGAAATCAAGCAGGTGGTGCTGAACCTGATTGTCAACGGGCTCGATAGCCTCGACCCCGGCGGCGCGGTGCACATCGACATCTCGCGCCGCGGCAGCCAGGCGGTGCTCACCGTTGCCGACAACGGCTGCGGCATGTCGGTCGAGGTGCGCAAACATCTGTTCGAACCATTCTTCACACGCAAACGCGGCGGGCAGGGGACCGGCCTCGGTCTGTCCATCGCGTACCGCATCATTGCCGATCACGAAGGGGCCATCGACGTGCACAGCGACGGTCCAGGTCACGGATCGCGTTTCACCGTCCGTTTGCCGCTGGTTGAAAGTCGCAAGGAGTTGGACCATTACCACAAAGCCGCATAAACGATTGAAGCTGCTGTTCGCCGACGATGAGCGCTCGCTGCAAGAGTTGATGAGCGTCGAGCTGCCGCGCATGGGCCACGAAGTGACCGTGTGTCCGGACGGCGCCACGGCGGCCAACGCGCTGGAGATGAACACGTACGATTGCGTGCTCGTCGATCTCGACATGCCCAAGCTGTCGGGAATCGAGGTCATCGCGCGTGCCAAGCAGCTCTCACCCGATACCGAGGCCGTGGTGCTCACCGGCAAATCGTCGCTCGAAACAGCGGTGCAAGCCCTGCGCCACGGCGCGTTCGACTACCTCACCAAGCCCTGCAAGCTCGCCGAGCTGAAGGCCCTGCTGGAACGCGTGGCCGAAAAGCGCGAGCTGACCAACAAATGCCGCGCGCTGAAGCTGCGCGTGGAAAAGCTCGAAGGTCCTTCGCAGCTCATCGGCAGCTCGGAAGCGATGAACACCGTGCGCAAGTTGATCAGCCGCGTCGCGCCGACCGACAGCACCGTGTTGATCCTCGGCGAGACGGGAACCGGAAAAGAGCTGGTCGCCCGAGCGCTGCACGACCAGAGCCTGCGTGCAACACTGCCGTTCGTGGCGATCAATTGCGGTGGGCTGCCCGAGAACCTGATCGAAAGCGAGCTGTTCGGTCACCGTCGAGGGGCGTTCACCGGCGCCGACGATCATCGCGTCGGCTTGTTCGAAGTCGCCAACGGCGGGACATTGTTTCTCGACGAGATCGGCGAGTTGCCGAAGTCGATGCAGGCCAAGTTGCTGCGCGCGCTCGAAAGCGGCGAGATTCGCCGCGTGGGCGATAACGACTCGTTCACGGTCGACGTGCGCGTTGTGTGCGCAACTCACCGCGATCTCGAAGCAATGGTTGCGGCCGGCGAGTTCCGCGAAGACCTGATGTTCCGCATCAACACCTTCGAAATCCACTTGCCGGCGCTGCGCGATCGATTGTCCGACGTGCCCGAGCTGGCGCTCCACTTGTTACGGCGTTACCGGCCTCACCTGCGGCCGGGCGACGAGCCGATCTCGCCCGAGGCTGCCGACGCGCTACAGAACCATGCCTGGCCGGGCAATGTGCGCGAATTGGCCAACGTGATCGAACACGCGGCGATCCTGTGCGAGGACGGTCCGATTACGCCTCAGCATCTGCCGTCGAAGTTTCAGGAACGCCGGCTCCGCGGACCGCATTTCAAGCTGCCCGTCACCGCCTCGGCTCCCACGTTGCGCGAGCTCGAGATGGTTGCGATCCACCAGGCGCTCGATCGGCACAAGGGGAACAAGCCCAAAGCGGCCGATGAGCTGGGGATCAGCCTGAAGACCTTGTACAACAAGCTGAACCAGGAACAGGATTCGGGAGTCGGGATTCAAGAGTCGGCGAAAGCCAAAAGCCTCTGAATCGAGCGCTCAAACCTTTCGCACCACGCCGACGACGACGCCCAGCACGCGAGCGTTGTCCACGTAGATGGGGGCCATTTCCGAGTTGGCCGGCTGCAAGCGAATGCGGTTTCCTTCGGGATACCACCGCTTGAGAGTCGCTTCGTTCTCGTCGGTCAAGGCAACCACCGTGTCGCCGCGATGGGCGCTCTCTTGCTTGCGGACCACGACATAATCGCCGTCGGCAATTTGGTCCTCGATCATCGAGTCCCCCTTCACACGCAGCACGAACAGGTCGTCGGCGTTGAAGAAGTCGCCGAAATCGATCAATTCATCCTGCTCGATCGCCTCGTGCAACACGCCGGCGGCGATCGTCCCTCGCAGCGGCAGCCCTCGCGACCCCTCGGGAGTTTCGGTTGCTAGCATGATCGCCCGCGACATGTTGGGCTCGCGTGAAATCAGCCCCTTTTTTTCCAGCGCCTTCAGGTGGCACATCACGCCATTGGGCGAGCTAATGCCGAACTGGGTGCCGATCTCGCGAACCGTGGGGCCGTAGCCGCGCGAACGGATCTTATCGCGGATGAACCCGTATACTTCGCGCTGACGTTCGGTAAGGCTGGTCAGGTCGGCCATCGTCGCTCGTCCTCGTACTGTTGGAGCCGGGGCGATACTGTACATGCGCAAGTGTAATATACGTGCGTACACAGTCAAGAGCGCTCGCTGCGCGTCGCGGCTAAACATCAATCGCCGCTGATCGTCACCACCATGTTGTCGCGGTGGATGACCTCTTGATACGGGCAGTGGCCCAGCGCCGCGGCAATGGCGTCGGTCTTCAGCCCCTTGATCCGCGCCATGTCGGCAGCATCGTAATTCGTCAGGCCGCGGGCAAATTCGATCCCGTCGCCGTCGCGCAGGGCGATGACGTCCCCCTTCTTGAACGTGCCGCCAAGCTCGACGATCCCGGCAGCCAACAGACTGCGACCTTGCTTTTCGACCGCCCGACGAGCGCCGGCATCGAGCACCAGGTAACCGCGCGGAGCGACGGTGAACCCGATCCAGCGCTTCCATGAGCGAATCGACTGTCCTTGAGCGACGAACAGGGTACCGATCTGCTCGCCGGCCAGGATTCGGGCGAGTGAGCCCGGCTCGCGGCCGCTGGCGATGATCACATTTTCGCCGGCTACGGTGGCCATCCGCGCGGCGTTGAGCTTGCTGGCCATGCCCCCCTTGCTGAGGCCCGTCTTCTGGTCGCGCACGAGGTTGAAGATCGAATCGTCGAGTTTCATCACCGTGGACACCAGCGACGCACCGCTCTGCCGCGGATCGCCGTCGTAGAGACCGTCGATATCGGAAAGGATCACCAACAGCGGGGCCCGAATGCAGTTGGTGACCATTGCAGCCAGCCGGTCGTTGTCGCCGAACGTGGTCTGCAACTCTTCGACGCTGACGGTGTCGTTCTCGTTGATAATCGGCACCGCGCCGTACTCGAGCAACGTCAGCACGGTGTTTCGTACGTTCAGATAACGCGGCCGATCGTTCAAATCGTCGGCCGTCAGCAGGATCTGTGCTGCGTGGCGTCCCAGGGCCCGTAGTGCGCGATCGTACGTTTGCACCAGATAGGTTTGCCCCACCGCCGCCACCGCTTGCAGGTGTGCTAAATCTCGCGGCCGCTGCTTGAGGCCCAGTTGGCCCATTCCCGCCCCGACCGCGCCGGAGCTGACCAATGCGACACGGCGTCCTGTCTGGGCAACCTGGTGCAATTCGCCGGCCAAGGCCGCGACGCGCTCTTCGTTCAGCGTGCCGTCGGCGCGCGTGAGAATGCGCGTGCCGACCTTGACGACGATCATGTCAGCCGCTGCGGCAACTTCCTGGCGTAAAAGGTCGGTCGACATGGCGAGAAGTTTAGCCTCGGGCGAATCGCCGGGGGCTGAGGGTGTATGTGATCGCGTTTGCCGCAAATCATACCGTGTTAGGGTTTGGTTGTCGCGAAACGCGCTCGCCGGATACAATGCAGTTCTATGAGCGAACTTCATCACGAGTGCGGCGTCGCGGCCATCTACCATCTACCCGGCCAGGTTCCCAGCCGCCTGTGCCCGGAGCAGGGGCCCGAAGAAGTTTCGCGGCTCATGCCCCGCATGCTGTTGGACATTCAGAATCGGGGCCAGCTCTCCTCGGGCATGACAAGCTTTTCGCCGTTGCGGCATCAGTTACTCGACACGTTTAAGGAGCTGGGGACCGTCAGCGAGGTGTTTCGGCTCAGCCATCGCGAAAAGGCCGAAAGCCTGATGAAACGCTACGCCGGCCGGGCGGCCATTGGCCACGTGCGTTATGCCACCTGCGGAGCCGAGGATCGCAACTACGCCCAGCCGTACGAGCGGCAGCATCTGCAGAAGCACAAGTGGTTCAGCTTTGCCTTCAACGGCCAGTTGGCGAACTATCAGCAGTTGCGCGAAGACTTGCTCGCCAGCGGCGACAACCACCTGGCGCGCGAGAACGACACCGAGATCATTCTGCACGCCTTGGCCCGCGAACTGTCAAAGTCGAACGACGACCGTCCGTCGCTGGTCGACCTATGGCAGCGCGTCAGCGGCGGGTTCGACGGCGCGTATTCGCTCGTGCTGCTGAACGCCCTGGGCGAGATGCTGGTGGTCCGCGATCCGTTGGGCATCAAGCCCTTGTGCTACGCCTACGAGGCGCCGCTGTTCGCTGCCGCCAGCGAAAGCGTGGCGTTGCTGAACCTGGGTTTTGCGCCCGAAAACATCAAGTCGCTGCTGCCCGGGCAGGCGATCACCATTAGCGACGGGCGGTTCGAGGTCCGCCGGTTCGCCAGCAGCCCGCGACAGGCGCACTGCTTCTTCGAGTGGATCTACTTTGCGAATGTGGCCAGCACCATGGACGGACGCAGCGTGTACCTGTCGCGCACGGTGCTGGGCGAGGAGCTTGCGCGTTTGGAAACGGTGCCGATCGACGAGGATACGATCGTCGTGCCGGTGCCCGACACCAGCAAGGCGGCGGCCGACGCGATGGCGTTCCGTTTGGGCATCCCGTCGCGCGAAGGTTTGATCCGCAACCGCTACACGGGGCGCACGTTCATCGAGGGTTCGAACAGCCGGCGGCGCAAGGTGGAGAGCAAGTACACGCCGCTACGCGAAGTGCTGGAAGGCAAGCGCGTGCTGCTGGTCGAGGATTCGATCGTGCGGTCGACGACCATGAAAGTGCTGTTGAGCCGCATTCGCGAATTGGGGCGAGCGCGCGAAATTCACGTGCGAGTCGCCTGTCCGCCGATCGTCGCACCGTGCTTTTACGGCATCGATATGTCGACGATCGGCGAGCTGTTTGCGCCACGGTTTCTCGACCAAGGCCAACTGACCGAGGCGGGGCAGGCGCAGATGGCGGAGCAACTAGGGGCCGATTCGTTGCGTTACCTGCCGATCGATTCGATCGCGCGGGCGCTGGGCTTCGACGACGACCAGATGTGCCGCGCGTGCATCACCGGCGAGTATCCAACGGCCAAGGGCCAGGAACTGTATCAGATCGCGCTCGACAACATCGGCAGCACGGCGCGAACGTACGAAGCGCCGGTGGCGGCGCGGTAACGCTGACGATGCGCATTGTTCTTTGTTATCCCGTTGAGTCGAAGCATCTCGCGCAGATTGCGCGCGTTGCTCCCGGCGCCGAGATCGTCGATGCCGGGCAGGACGCAATCCCCGAGGCGATCCTCGAGGCCGATATTTACTGCGGCCACGCCAAGGGGCGGCCGATCGACTGGGATGCCGTGGTGCGCCGCGGGCGATTGCAGTGGATACAGTCATCGGCAGCCGGGATGGATCATTGCCTGGCGCCAAGCGTGGTGGCCAGCGACATCACCGTGACCAGCGCCAGCGGCGTGCTCGCCAACCAGGTGGCCGATCACACGATCGCGCTGATGGGGGCGCTGGCGCGAAGCTTGCCCGTGTTCTTCCGCGCGCAGCAGAAACGCGAATTCATTCGCCGACCGACGCGCGATCTGCACCACAACACGGTCGGCATTGTCGGCTTCGGCGGCAACGGTCGTCGTCTGGCCGAAGTGTTTCAGGCATTCAAGATGCGGATTGTCGCCACCGACTACTTTCCGATCGCGAAGCCCGAGTATGTCGATGTGCTCGCGCCCCCACAGGCTCTGGGCGAACTGTTGCCGGAGATCGACTACGTGGTGCTGGCGGCGCCATTGACCGAGCAAACGCGCGGCATGATCGACGGCGCGTTTTTACAGCGGATGAAACGAGGGGCGTTTCTGGTAAACATGGCGCGTGGAAAACTTGTCGATGAACGGGCGCTGGTTGCAGCGCTCGAGTCCGGACAAATTGCCGGGGCGGCGGTCGACGTTACTGCCGAAGAGCCGTTGCCGGCCGAAAGCCCGCTGTGGAGCCAGCCAAATGTGATCATCACGCCCCACGTGGGCGGCCAAAGCGCTCGACGGATCGACGATATGACCGATTTCTTCTGCGAGAACCTGCGACGCTATTTGGCCGGGCAGCCGTTGCGGAACTACATTGCTGACAAACGACTTGGGTTTCCTCGTCCGACGATCGGCGATTAATATTTGCGAACTTGATTTGCAGGCAAATGTCTCTCCCGTTTGCAACGCAAGTAGCTGGTCGTGTAGGGACTTAGAAAAATGCAAAACGATACGAATGGCCCATTAGTCGGACTGGACGCCGAAACTTCGACGATCGTAAGATGATGGGGCACGCGTGTAGGCGCTGTGGTCACGCGGTCTGAGGCCCCTTGGAATGGAAATGTCGAACACCACCTTCCTGACTGGCTCGGCAACGCTGAATTTCGATGGGAATCGGCATCCGAAGTCGCCGCAGGTGTTGATGGCCCGCTACCGCGAGGCGATCGAGCAGCAGCGGCTAAACTGGACCGAGCACCTGAAGTTTTCGCGGCTGCTGGGTTCTGGCGGTCAAGGAGTGGTGTACCTGACCGAACGCCGCGGGACCGACCGTTTCACCCTGCCGGTCGCGGTGAAGATCTTCTCGCCCGACCCCTACGAAGACGCGCGGGCGTACGACGAGGCGATGGCGCGAATCGCCCACGTCGCGGCCCGCGTTGCCCAAATCCAGCAAGACAACCTGCTGGATGTGCATAACTTCGTCGAGCGCAGCCGCATCCGCATCATGGAGATGGAGTGGGTCGATGGCTACGATCTGAGCCGGTTGCTTACGCATCAGATGTACGAACAGGTGAAGAACCGCGTCTCGAACCGGCGCTGGGAGTACATCAATAACGTGATCGTGACGGCCGGCCCAGTGCAGCCGCGGCTCAAACCGGGCATTGCGATCGCCGTGCTGCGGGAATGCCTGGCGGCGCTGGCGGCGCTGCACCGCGAGGGAATCGTTCACGGCGACTTGAAGCCGTCGAACATCATGCTCAAGCGCACGGGCAACGCGAAGATCATCGATATTGGTTCTGCGTTCGACCTGGAAGACGCCCCGACCCGTCGCAGTTGCACGCCCGCGTACTCGGCGCCCGAAGTGCTCGAAGGCAGCGGCACGAGTCCCCGGTCGGACCTGTGCAGCCTGGGCTACGTGCTGATCGAAATGCTCGCCGGCTGCCCGTGCTTCGCCGGGGTCGACACCTATCGCGACCTGATGGAAGCCAAGCGGTTCCTCGTGCAAAAGCTGCCCGAGCGACTGCCGCGAGAGGTGGTGAAGAGCGAATTGCTGATGAACTTGCTGCGCAGCTTGATTGCGCCGGACCCCATGTGCCGCTTTCCCAGCGCCGAGGCGGCCGATCTGCTCAAGGAGGGGGCCGCTAGCTTCCACCGCCAGCTCGTCAAGGGCGACCTGGCCAGCGAGTACGAAAACGAGATTCGTCTCTGGTTGGAAGAGCTAGAGTAGCGCGCCGAACAGCGAGCGTGGCGCGTTCATGCTCGGCCGCACGGCGTCGACGCGACGGCCGAATTGCCTTGATCGGCCACCGATTGCTCTAGGCTCGAATGTCGCCCCCCCGCTAGAATCCCGCGGAATTTGCCTATTTCCCGGGAGTTCTTCGCGACCATGGCTACCGTCAAATCCAAGGAATCGGCCGAAGCCGAGGTCGCGCCTCCCGTCAAGAAAGTATCGCCGCGCGGCGGTCTGCCGTTCGTGCGCGGCATGTTCGTCATGCTCGTGCTGCTGATCGCGCTGGCCGCGGCGGCGCCGACGATCGTTTTGCGAACCCCGCTCGGCGAGAAGCTGCTGGCCATGGCCACGGCCGAAGTGCACGGCTCGGTGAAGATCGACCAGATCGATTTCGGCTGGCTGGCTCCGCTCGAAATCGCGAACCTGCAAGTGCTCGACAGCGCAGGCAAGCCGGTGCTGACCGTCGCGCATCTCAAGAGCGACGTTACGCTGCTGGGCATGCTCAAGTCGCGCGGCTCGTTTGGCGCCGTGCGCATCGAAGAGCCTGTGGCGATCGTCGAACTTGAAAACGGACAAACAAATTTTCAGGAGGTGTTCGGCGCGTACTTCCAACACCACGCCGCCGGCCCGATCGAGTTGCCAACGTTCGAACTTGAATTTGTAGAAGGCTCGGTGATCGTTGTCGATCGCCGCACGTCCGCCGAGTGGCGCTTCGATCCGATTTCGGCAAAGGTCGGTCTCGCCGCGAATCGGCTTGCGTTCGAGCAGTTTGCCGTGCAGTCCGACAACTTCGCGGCCGAAGGCGCGGGCACGATCGACGACCTTGGCGGCACGCGGATGCTCAAGGCCCAATGCAAAACGACCTACGACCTTGATCGACTCGAAGGGCTGGTACAAAGCCTGCTTGGCGATCGCATTCGCGTGTCGGGACGCCAGACCGGGATGATCTCGATTACCGGTGCGCTGGCGGCGTTCGACGACGCGACCACGGCCGATGCCGATGTGCATTCGCGGGCGCTCGAGCAGTTCGCAGCCCAAGCCGACATGGGCTGGGAAGGGCTGGCGGCGTATGGTTACTCGTTCGGTCCGGGTCGATTGCAGGGGGAGCTGAAGAACGGAATCGCCCGCATTGCACCACTCGATCTGCCGTTTGAAGGTGGCCGATTGCGCGCCGCGCCGATCGTGCAACTGGCGCCTGGTCCGGCAACGATCCAGCTTGCGCCGGGCACGGTGCTCGACCAGATCGCCGTGACGCCGGAAATGTGCAGCCGCGGGCTTGCGTACATCGCGCCGCTGCTGGCTGGCGCCGTGCAGGTCGAGGGGCGCGTGTCGATGGATGTGTCGGCCTGCAATGTCCCCATCAACGACACGGGCGCAGCCGATATCACCGGGCAGTTAAAGGTACACTCGATCGACCTCGTTCCTGGTCCGGTGCTGGCTCAAATCGCCATGCTCTTGGACCGTCCCGGAACGATAAGTCTGCAGCGCGAAAGCACGGTCGATTTCCGCATGGTCGAACGGCGCATTTACCACCAAGGGCTGGAACTTGCCTTTCCGGGAGCGACGGTGCGCACCCAGGGTTCGGTAGGCCTCGATCAATCGCTGGCGCTGCTGGTCGAAATGCCGCTGCCGGCCAAGCTGCTCGGCAACATCCCTTTAGCCGGATCGCTCGCGTCGCAAACGATCAGCGTGCCGATCGGCGGCACGTTGTCGAACCCGGTGATCGACCAGAACGAATTGAACCGCTTGCTGGCCCAATTCGTGCAAGGCACGGTCGAGAACGCTGCCGTGAATGCCGTGCAGCAGGGTTTGCAGGAAGGCATGAATCGCGGAATCGACCAGTTGCTCGGGCCGCTGAAGTAAGTCGGCGGCGGCCGGCGACCGGCGGTGGGCGAGGCGATCTCGGTCTGCGCAGCATGTCGCCTGGAACCACTCCGATCTGGTACAACGAAAGCGTCGATTCCACGTCGCGTTTTTGTCCAGGTGTCTGATGAAGGTCGTGCTGCTTGGTACCACCGGCTACCATCCCAGCGAACAGCGGCAGACCGCCTGCTTCATGATTCCCGAAGCGGGCGTGGTGCTCGATGCCGGCACCGGCATGTTCCGAGTCCGCGACCATTTGGCGACCGACGAACTCGACATTTTCATCACGCACGCCCATCTCGACCACACGATGGGGCTCACCTTTCTGCTCGATGTGCTGGTTGAGCGACCCATGCAGCGCGTCACGGTCCATGGCGAGGCCTCAAAGCTCGACGCCATTCAGCAGCACCTGCTCGCGCCCGATCTGTTCCCCGTCGCGCTGCCATGCGAGTATCGGCCGCTCGGCGATCGCGCGCCACTGTTAGGCGGCGGGACACTGACGGCATTTCCGCTCGAGCATCCCGGCGGCTCGCTTGGCTTCCGGCTCGATTGGCCGGGACATTCGCTGGCCTACGTGACCGACACGATCGCGCGCCCCGACGCGCCGTACATCGATTACATTCGCGGAGTCGATCTGCTGCTGCACGAGTGCTATTTCCCCGACGAGCAAAGCGAGTTTGCCGAGACCACGGGTCACAGCCACGTCACGCCCGTGGCCGAGGTGGCGCGAGCGGCCAACGTGGGTCGGCTGCTGCTGGTGCATCTCTGGCCGCTGCCGAATGTTGACGATCCCGTGGGGCTGGGCACCGCGCAGCGTATTTTTCCGCAAACGCATCTCGGCCGCGACCTCGACGTCTACGAGTTCTAACCTTGGCTGCCCAGCATCGTGATCCGCGGCGAAAGAAGCAGTCCTCCGGCACGTTGCCGCGCCCCAGCGATGCCTTGGGCGCAGTGCGCGAGCCCGGTGGAGGCTGGCGACTGACTCATCCGCGTTGTGCTGCGCAGCGGACCGACGACATGGAGGAAGTCGACGCGATGCTCGCCGCCGGCGAACCCGACGTGGCCCGCGACGAGCTGCGGTTCCTGTTGCAAGACTGTCCTGAATTTTTGGCAGCGCACCAAAAGCTTGGCGAGATCGCGCTCGAAGCGGGCGATTGGAAGCTGGCGCGCGGGCACTTCGGTTATGTCTACGATCGCGTGCGAAAGGTGCTCGCCGTGCAGGCGCATGCCGCGTCGTTGCCGTACTTGGTCGCGGATAACCACACGGCACACGAATCGGGCAAAGGATTGGCCTGGTGCCTGCACGAACTCGGCGAGACGAAGTTGGCGCTCGAGGTCGTGCGCCAATTGCTTGCCTGGGATGCGACCGACCCGCTGGGCGTGGGCGCGTGGTTAGCGCAAT
Organism: Pirellulales bacterium; assembly: GCA_035550355.1. GTDB lineage: Bacteria > Planctomycetota > Planctomycetia > Pirellulales > PNKZ01 > DATAXP01. Next base: position 13,664 of record DASZPI010000770.1, on the reverse strand, counting down.
GGGCAGCTCGCTCTTAACACGAGCCGCGAAATTGATCGCCGCGTTGCGCTGGCTATTTCTTTGGCGCTTGTTCGATCTCGGCTTCGAGCCCCGGCACGAATTCCGCCCCCACGGGGACCGTAATCGACGAGCCGGCGAAATCGTCGCCGATCGGTTGGAACCGCCCGCCAAGCTGCTCGGCCAGGAAGGCTTCGCTGACGGCGTTGAAGCTGAGCCGGTTCTGCGGACGTGCGAAGCCGTGTCCCTCGTCGGGATACAGCACGTAGGTGACCGGAATCTTTTTCGACTGCATCGCTTCCACAATCTGGTCCGCCTCGGACTGCTTCACACGCGGGTCGTTCGCTCCCTGGCCGATCAGCAGCGGCTTTTTGATGTTCTCGACGTGCGTTAACGGCGAGCGCTCTTCGAGGAACTTGCGACCCTCTTCCGTTTCGTAATCGCCGACGCGATCTTTGAACATTTGGATTGCCGGCTTCCAATAAGGCGGGATCGTCGCCATCAGCGTGAGAATGTTCGACGGGCCGACAATGTCGATCCCGCAGGCGAAGACCTCGGGCGTCTTAGTCATTCCCACAAGCGTTGCGTACCCGCCGTAGCTGCCGCCCATGATCGCCACGCGTGCCGGGTCGGCGATCTTCTCTTTCACGCACCACTCGACGGCGTCGATCAGGTCGTCGTGCATCGTGCCGTACCACTGCTTGTTGCCGGCGTTGACGAAGGCCTTGCCGAAGCCGGTCGAGCCGCGGAAGTTGACGCTCAGCACGGCATAGCCGCGGTTAGCCAGCAATTGATGCTCGGGGTCGTAACCCCAGTCGTCGCGCGCCCACGGACCGCCGTGCACGTTGAGCACCAACGGCAGCGGTTGGCTGGGACGGGCCTTGTTGTCGGGATCGGTTCCCTTGGGCAGGCTCAGGTAACAAACCAGTTCCAAGCCGTCGCGGGCTTTGATCACCACCGGATGCATGTGCACCAGCGGCAGTCCTTCGAGCGCCTTGCGATTGGTGAACAAGAATTTCGCCGTGCGCGGCTGACGACGGTAGTGATAGTACTTCACCGGGCCGTCGTCCTTCAGGTACGCCACGATCCATTGGCTGTCGTCCAGCGAGCGGCTGGGGATCTGAATGTCGCCCTGCTCGACGCCTGCCAGGTACTTAAAATCTTCCTTCATGGTTTCATCGAGCACGTCCCAGCGTTCGCGCTCGTGCGTGAACGACACCGCCTCGATCGTGTGCTCGGTGGGGTGCGAAAGGATGCCACCCACGTCGGCCTTGTCGTCGGCGGCAATCAGCTTTTTTTCGCCGTTCCGCAGGTCGAGGCTGTACAACGCGCCGGTGTCGCGATCGCGGCTGTCGATTAGGTATGCCACCTGGCCGCTCTTGTCGAACCCGGCAATGCCGGTCGTCAGATCGTCGGCCGGCGGAATGCGCATGAACTGCTTCCAGCCGCCCAGTTCATCGGGCTTTAGTAGTTCGCGGCCTCCCTCGGGCATGAAGCGGCTGGCGAACCGCACGCGGTAGTCGTCGTCAACCACGTAGCCGTCGAACCCGCTCTCGTTGCGCTCTAGCAGCGTCCGTTCGCCGGTGCGAAGCACGATGCGATACAGGTCGTGGACCTCGGGATCGCGATTGTTGAGGCCGACCACAATTTCATCGAGATGTTTGTAGCTAACCGACTCGATCTGCGCGGCGACGTTCTTTAGCGGCGTCAGGTCTTTGGTCTTTCCGCTGTCGAGATCGACCGCGTACACGTGCCAGTTTTCATCGCCGTCGCTGTCTTGCAGATAGATGATGTGCTTGTTCGTGTAGGCCCAGAAGTAGGTGCGGATCCCGCGCTTGCGATCTTGCGTGACCGGCTCGGCAGCGTCGGGATTGTCGACGGGGCCGACCCAGACGTTCATCACCCCTTCATCGGGCGCAAGATACGCCAACCGCTGGCCATCGTGACTTAGTCGGGCGGCCGACATGTCTGGGTTGCCGAAGAACACCTCGCGTGCGATGCACGGCACTCCCTTGATGTAATCCGGCTCGGTCTTTCCTTCGGGCATTTGCGCTTGCACGATCGTGACTTTCGGCGTCGCAGCGGGCTTCTTCGGCTTGGGGGGCATTTTGGCCTCGGCCGGGGGCGTAGTGGTCGATCCGCCCGACAGGTCAATCGTCCCTGGAACGGCTGACCCGGTCACCGTGGTGTTGAGCGTCGTGCCACCGATCGTTCCGCCGCCGGGATTGGCGAGCGTGGCGCCGCTGGTGGTCGATTCGGCGCTCGGCGGGGGATTACTCGAGCCCGAGCAACCCGATGCCATCGATAACAAAACCAGCGACAAGGAACACCAGATACGCGTCTGCACCGACATGCGCACGTCTCCCGATTGCGATGACTCTATTGGGAAACATATCGCTTTTCGCGGCCACTGGCGAGTCGCGAAATCGCCAGCCGCAGCGTAAATTGACCGGAACCACATCTCCCGAACAGGCCGGAAATGGGCGCGAATGAACGTGAAGCTTCGAGATCATGCAACGGCGTGCGATGCGCTTCCCGTCCGGTGGAACCTTTTCGTTCTTTCGCATCGATTTCCGGCTCTTTTGCTGCTGCTTGGATCAAACGTCGCGATGGCTGAACCTGTCGAAGGCGGCGGATACGATCGTCCTGCCGGTCCGCCGCATCAAAGCCGATCGATGGTCATTGCCGAACATGGCATGGTCGCCACCAGCCAGCCGCTGGCAACCTTCGCCGCGCTCGACGCCTTGCGCCGGGGATGCAACGCAGCCGAGGCGGCGATCGTCGCCAGTGCCGTGCTCGGCGTCGTCGAGCCGATGAGCTGCGGCATCGGCGGCGACCTGTTCGTGCTCTACTGGGACGCCAAGACCGGCAAGCCGTATGGACTCAACGCCAGCGGCCGCAGCCCGTACGCACTTTCGCGCGACGTGTTCCGCCAGCGTGGCATGACCGCCATTCCCGACGACGGCCCGCTGTCGTGGTCGGTGCCTGGTTGCGTGGCCGGCTGGGATGACTTGCTGAAGCGGTTCGGCACGCATTCCCTGGGCGAACTGCTCGCGCCGGCGATCGATTACGCCGAGCAAGGGTTCGCCGTGACCGAGATCATCGCCGGCGATTGGCACGGCTCGACGGCCGCATTGCAGCAGTGGCCCGACGCGGCGCGTACGTTTCTGCCCCAGGGGCGCGCTCCGCGCACCGGCGAGCGGTTCCGCAATCCGGCGCTGGCGGCAAGTTACCGTCGCCTTGCCGAGCAGGGTCGCAACGCCTTCTACCGCGGCGCGATCGCCGAGACGATCGTGCGGTTCAGCGAATCGAACGGCGGCTACTTTTCGCTCCGCGACTTTGCCGAGCACGTCAACGAATGGGTCGAGCCGGTGACGACGAGCTACCGCGGCTACGACGTTTGGGAACTGCCGCCCAACGGTCAGGGCATTGCCGCATTGCAGATGCTCAACTTGCTCGAGCCCTACGATCTGCGGTCCATGGGCCCGGGCAGTGCCGAGTATCTGCACCTGTTCATCGAAGCCAAGAAGCTGGCGTTTGCCGATCGGGCGCGCTTCTATGCCGACCCGGCGTTCGGCCCGCTGCCGACCGAAGAACTCATTTCGAAGGCGTACGCCGACCAGCGCCGCAAGCTCATCGATCGTTCGCTCGCGGCAACCAAGGTGTCGCATGGCTCGCCGCGGCTTGAGCAGGGCGACACGATCTACCTCACCGTGGTCGATCAGCATCGCAACTGCTGCTCGTTCATCCAGAGCAACTATTACGGTTTCGGCTCGCAGGCGGTGCCGGGCGACGTTGGGTTCGCGCTGCAAAACCGTGGCTGCCTGTTTGCGCTCGACGACCAGCACCCGAATCGGCTCGAGCCGCACAAGCGGCCGTTCCACACGATCATTCCGGCGTTGGTGACCAAGGCGAATCGCCCCTGGTTGTGCTTCGGCGTGATGGGGGGCGACATGCAGGCCCAGGGGCACGTGCAAATCGTCGTCGACCTGATCGACTTCGGCATGAACGTACAGCAGGCAGGCGACACGGCGCGCGTACGGCACTCGGGCAGTCCGACGCCTGAAGGTGCGCCCGGCGACCCCAGTGGCGGCACCGTAGCCGTCGAGTCGGGCATTCGCGATGCCGTGATCGACGAGCTGCGTCGCAAGGGTCATCACGTGGTCCGCGGTCGGGGCGGCTTCGGTGGTTACCAGGCGATTCTGATCGACCACGAGCACGGCATGCTGCACGGGGCCAGCGATCCGCGCAAGGACGGTTGCGCGGCGGGATATTAGACGCACCGGCGCACGATGACTACCGGCTCGAACATCCGTCGCCGCGATTGAAATGTTGCCCGGCACGCGGTCGCCGCAGCTACGGTCGTTGGCGGGGCGAGGTGCCGTGAGCCCAGCCTTGTTCGCTGCGCAATCGCTTGAGGCCGTCGGGGTAATAGCTCGACGGCAGCGAGGCGACATGCCGTCGAAATGCCTCGTGGCGAGCATCGCTCCAATTCGCGGGCGGATGCACGACGCCGCGCCGGGCGAGTTCGTCGGCAATGGTTTCGGCGATCAGTTCGTGCCCCTCGATCGTCGGGTGCACGTGGTCGACAAACCATTCGGCCCCGTTGATTCCGCCAGGACTGCGAGCCGACAGCAGCGCGTCGGCGTCGATACACAAGGTACCGGTTTCGTGCGCGATCGCGAGCAGACGCTCGTGCATCGGCTCCAGCATTCGCAGCGGGCAAATGTCGAGGTCTTTCGCGCGCACGAGCGCCTCGCGCGCCTGCGTCAGCAACCCCAGCCTTTGGTAACATTTTCCCAAGTCGAACATCAGGCCGGCATGCTGGTTGTCGATCGCCACGGCCTGCTTAAGCAGTTGCAGGGCGCGCTTGGGCGCGTCGCCATAGTAGGCGCGGGCTTCGTTCCACAGCTGCTCGGCGCGTTCGAGCTCGTCGGCGCTCAGGCCGTCGCGATGTTCCGCCTTGAACGGCGCCCAGTCCAAATTCGCTGCCGGGTTGACCAGCAGCAGCGGCACGTCCTGCTCGCGGCACAGTTCAACGCAGCGCGCCATGTTAAACGCAAAATGTTCAATGCAATCGCGCTGCCAGACAGGATCGCGATGATACTGGCTCAAACCGCCGCGCCAATCGAGCCGGGCATCGACCTCGACCGGCAGGATCGACCGATCGCTATCCGGCGTGCCGCGCGGCGATCGAATCGATCGATAACTCGCTCGCATTACATCAAACATGCGCAACCGCGCGACCTGCTGATAACTCCAGCGCAGCCAGGGGGCGATCCGCTTCATCTCCGCGTACGTGCGGTCTTCGAGGAACTCGTTGTGTCCTTCGCAGAAGATGATTAAGTCGGGCTGGTACTGCAGCACCTCCTCGAGGATCGGCAGCAGACGATAGGTGGCGTACGACACGCCGCCGCAGTTGACCACCTTGAACTCGCGCGCTGGCTCGGCCGCGGCCAAGGCAATTTCGACGAATTTCGCAAACGACGTCTCGATCGAAAACGGCCGCCCCTGGACGGTCGAGCCGCCTAAGCAAAACACCCGGTATTCGCCGGCAGGCTTTTCTGCGGCGAATGAGTCGGGGCGAAAGTGTGTCAAGCGCTCGGGCGCGATCTCGTAGCGCGATCGGTCGGCCGACAAAACGAACAACGGCCGCCGATCCACGAACGTGACGAACGGATCGTCGTCCGCGTTGATCGCCGTCGCTGCGTGGGAAAACCTCGACCAGGTCAGGCGACAGACGAGCTCGATCGCGACCATGATGGCAACGCCGAGCGCCATCGCGCAGCATCGGAAGATCCATCTGCGCCCGCGCAGGTCGGTCGTTACGGACGAGCGCATTTTCCCGAAAGCCTCACGTTAGCGTGGCTCGAAAGAAGCGCTCGGCGATCGCTCGCGCTCAGCGCTTGGCAACATTTTATGGTCGTCGGCCTGATCGAGGAACGAATAAACCTCGATTTGGCCACTGCTGCCGACGATCACCGTCACCGCTCCGGTTCGTCCGGTGTGCAACGTTACGGCGCCGCGCTTCAGGTACGCACTTTCGGCGGCACTGGAATCTTTGCCCGCCGCGCCGCTCAGGACGACCCATTCAGGCTTGCTCCAATCGGCCAGGCCCGGGTGATTACTGCGGTTGGCACTGCCATGATGTGGAGCGAGAATCGCATCGTAATCGGATGGTGGTGAAGCGAGTAAACGTTCCAGCCCCGGCGATTCGAGATCGCCGGTAAGCAGGATCCGCCGACCGCGATACTCGACGCTTAACACAATACTATGCGAGTTATCGCTACCCGGCAGCGGAGCGTCGGGCGGCTGGAGCACATGCAACCGATAAGCTGCGTCGACCGGGCCTACATCGGTATCGGCTTTGACCGTCGCGATCGGGATTCCGGCATCCTCCAGCGCAGCATACATGATTTGCTGTGCGCGGTCGCGCGCCGACTGCAGCATCGGCTCGCTCACAAGCACTCGGCCGATCGGAACGCGCGTGGTCAACTCCGGCAAGGCGTTGAAATGATCGACATCGGCATGCGAGATCATCACCGTGTCGATCCGGCCGATGCCGCGCGACCACAAGAAACATGCAATCGTATTGGCGCAGCGTTCGGGGGCCGTAAGGCAGCCCGCATCGTACAGCCAGGTGCGTCCGTCGGGCAGTTCGAGCACGACGGCCAAGCCGTGCCCAACCGACAGGAAAGTCGTCCTGAGCGCGTCGTCGCGTGGCTGCGCGCTGGTGGCCAGCAAACCAATCGCGCACCACGCCGATACGGCGATGGCAAACGTGGTCGTGCGACCTCGCCTCATCGGCACAACCAGCGACGCCAACACAATCGCATAGAATCCCAGCACCCAAGCGCCCGACGGCCCGACCACCCAGCGATACGCCAGTGGCATGCGGCTGGCGAACTCGATTGCCACCTGAGTTGCCACAAGGCTGGCGCCGCAGAGCAGGGCCAGCACCGCGCCGACCGGAGGCAGCAACCATCCGACCAGCAGCAGGCCGAATCCCGAAAACAGCGCGCAGCCGATCAGCGGAGCGAGCAGCGGGGTCAGCAACAACGCAATCGGAGAAACAATATGGAATTGATACGCGACGAGCGGCAGGCTGATGCACCAAATGCACAGCGAGAGCAGCAAGCTCAACGCGATACCGCGCCCGACACGTCGCAACCAGACCCGTATCTGGTCGAACACCGACGGAGCAAGTTCGTCGAACAACCGATCCGTCTCGATCGGCTGCGGCAATTGCGCGAACCACACGAGCGCTAGCGCGCACAAGAACGAAAGCTGCGGCCCGGCGCGGAACAGGTCGGCGGGGTTGATCGCCAGCACCACGATTCCCGCGGCAGCCAGGGCGTTGTAGCCGTTGATGCTTCGTCCGGCAATCAGCGCGGTGCAGGTAAGCACCACGAGAATCGTGGCGCGCACCGCGGGTGGTTCGGCGTGTACGAGCAGAGCATACGCGATGGTCAATGCTGCACACCCGACGAGCGTGGTCGTGCGGCGGAGCAACCCAAGCCGCAAAAAACATAGTGATCCCAGCGCCAACAGCCCCACGTGCAATCCCGAGATCGAAAGCAAATGCACCATCCCGGTGCGAAAGAACCCGTCGGCCTGCTCGGCATCGAGTTGTTCACGCGATCCGAGGATCAATGCTGCGGCCAACGGTGCAGCCCTTTGCGGCAGGAGCTCGTCAAACATCTGCTGACCACGCTGCCGAAGCCAATCAATGATCGCGCTTGCCGACCAGCGCTCGGCATGCTCGACCACCGTGACTGCAGCCGGCCCGTCGACCCAGAGCCGACAAAGCTGCCGATCAGCTCGTCGATGGCAAGCGAAATCAAATTCGCCAGGATTCTGCGGAGACGATGGACTTGCGAGCTGCGCAACTGCACGCAACCGATCCCCAGCGTGCACCCCCAGCAGGTGGCCGTCGATGGTCATCAACGCACGGCCGGAAATCTCACGCCAATGGCCGCCGTCGCGGATTGTCGTCGTGTCGACCAATAGCCGGGTTCGATCGCCGTGGGGAACGGCACTGAGCGGGTCGTTCATTCCGGCCAGCACACGTCGCGGGCTCTCGAGTGCAATGGCTTCCACGCACACCGATTGAGGCTGGTCGGTGGCACAAAGGCCAATTTCGTCGTCGGCAAACAGGTTCCATCGTGCGTGGTGCCACGCGGCGCCCGCCGCGATCGACGCGCAGCATAAACATGCCACCCGACCAAAGCGCCAGTTGAGCGCAAACAGCGTAGCCCAAATCGCCAGCAATCCGCACGACAGCAGCCACCCGTAGGGCGCGGCAACCGGCCGCCAACGATCGATGCCGATGCCAACGATGATCGTCACCAGGACGGCTGGCAACGGCTGCGCGCATAGGTTGGCCAAGGTGAAAGCATGATGCGTTCTCCCGCCGGGCGTAAAAGCAGCGGACGCCACGTGTTGGCCCCCAAAAGCCCGAACCGAAAAAAAGGCCGCCGACAGATCGACAGATGATTTTCGGGCACCAGGATTTTACCCAGCTTTTACAAACTCGCGACCGAGCAGTGACAACCGATCTGACGAGATTTTCTATGATTCGGCAGTTGAATGTCCTCCCGCACATCAATCATGGAGAGTTCCGCGTGTCCCCTGCTGAAACGCTTCGAAAGGCAAAGGCCGCTCGTCGAACCACGAAGAAATCGGGAGTTCTTGCAGCCCAGACCGGGCCGGAAGCGGCGCCGCTGGCGGCCGCGGACCTGGCCCACGAGCACGACGAGCGCTGGGCCAACGGGGTCGATTGGCCGGTCGTCGTTTGGATCGTGCTCGTGCACGCTGGTGCGCTCGCCGCGCCATTTTATTTTACTTGGAAGGCGCTGGGGCTGTTCGCGGTCCTGTCGTGGGTTACCGGCGTGGGGGTCACGTTGGGGTACCACCGGCAGTTGACCCATGGCAGCTTTTCGACCTACCGACCCGTGCGCTGGTTCCTGGCCTTCTTGGGCGGATTATCGGGCGAAGGCTCGGCCCTTACCTGGGTGGCCAATCACCGCAAACACCATGCATTCAGCGACAAGGAAGGCGACCCGCACTCGCCGCGCCACGGCAAGTGGTGGAGCCACAGGTTGTGGTTCATGCCCAATTTCGGCCGCAAGCATCATGACGAGCTCACCGCCCGATACGCTCCCGACCTGGTGAAGGATCCGGTGTACCGCTGGCTGCATACGCTGTTCATTCCTTCGCACCTGGCGGCGGGAGCGCTGCTGTTTGCCATCGGATATTACGGTTGGGATACACATACCGCGATCTCGTTTGTGGTTTGGGGGATGTTCGTGCGGATGGTTTACGTGCTGCACGTCACCTGGTTTGTGAACTCGGCCACGCACCTGTGGGGCTATCGCAACTACGAAACCACCGACGACAGCCGCAACCTGTGGTGGGTCGGGCTGCTGGCCTTCGGCGAAGGTTGGCACAACAACCACCATGCGTACCAGCGTATGGCCAAGCACGGCCACCGATGGTGGGAGTTCGACGTGACGTACTTGCACATCCTGCTGCTGGAAAAACTGGGACTTGCTTGGGATGTGGTGAAGAAGGTTCCCCCGCGCACGCGACCGGCGTAATCGGCACCAGCGACGGGTGAGCGGCTATTTGCCCAACCATTGTTCCGCGAAATCGATCGACCGCAGATCAACACAGCGTACGCGCAGATTGCGTGCCGCTTGTGGGAAGTATCGATCCACATAGTTGGCTGCGGCGGCATCGGCCTTTGTCCACGTCGGTTTTGGCGCGCTCGACTTGAGCAGTGCCAGTTCGTCGAGTCCTAGAACGTCGGACAGCCGCGCGGCAATCGAGTCGCTGGTCACATCCCACGATGCCGGCAACGGCGCCTCGACGAGCGTTGGCTCTTCGTGCCACAGGAATTGCCAAGGATCGATCACGCCGACGCCCGTCCTGGGCGCGGCGGCGCGCAGTTGCATGGCCGTGATGATCGGCGCGTCGAGCGTCGCAGCGACCGTGCGGGCGTTGACCGCCATCGCCGCAATGCACATCCAGTGCGCTGTGGTTTCATCGGGCTGCGTTCGTTGCTGGGCCTCGCGCAGTGCGTCCACCTCGGGTCCGCCGCCGACGACAAGCACCTGTTGACGCGTGCGCCGCCGGTCCAGCCAGCGCCGCAGGCGATCGGGCCAATCGGCAAGCTCCAACAGGCTGCCGCCAAGCTTGACGACGCTGCGGTCGGTGTTCGTGGGGGCCATTATCGCGTCCGGCGTTCATGAGCCAGCACGGCCAGCGCGTGAGCAGGCCCCACGCGCGCGATCGCCGGTCCAAGCCGCTCGGCCAGCGAAACAATCGTGCATTCTCCGAGCGCCTCGTTCACTGCGCGGCGGGCGAGAAACTCGCCCTGGCCGCTGATGACGACCATTGCGGGGCGCTGGCGCTGCCGCCCGACCACCTGCCTGATCGCTTGAATCAACAGCGACTGTTGAGCAGCCGCGATCCGTTTGGCGGCAGCGACCGCGTCGGCAGCGGTGAACATGGACCGGTCGGCACAAATGCAGCGGGCCAGGCGGTCGTGAGCGGCATCGCGCGTCGCTGGGCGGCCATCGGCGGTGTGGCGGTTCTCGGGTTCCTCGGGCAGGTCGCCGGTCGTCAGGTACGCATCGTACGTCGTCGCGAATAGCTCCTGGGCAACGCGGCATTCCGTCCCCCGCCAGGCAAGGCTCGCCACCAATGCACACACCGGGCTGCGTTCGACCCCGGTATTGACCAACTCGCCACTTGCCAGACGTTCGGGGTCGGTGCGGCCGAGCGCCTGAGGTTGTCCGTCAACCAATGGAATGATGTCGCATGTCGTCGATCCGACATCGACGAGCAAACTCGCGTTCGGATCAATGAAGCGTGCCGTGAAATTCGCCAGCGCGTGCCAGTTCGACGCGGCGGCTTCGAGCGGCCGTCGAATTGCCTCGTCGGTCGAAACCAAGCTGCCGTCCGTGAGATAGATGCGCACTTCTGAATCGCCCGCGGCTGTGAGCAGTGCTTCGACGATCGCGCGCACGCCGTCGGCCTTGGTCGCAAAACAATCGGCAAGCTCGCCGGTCATCGTGGCAACGATCCGTCGCGCTGGCGGCGCGATCGCGATGAGGTCGGACAACTCCGAGCCCAGGCGTTCCGGATGCCGCCACAGCGCGAACGACCGCGACGATGCGAATCCGCCTCCATCGGCGATCTTGAGGTTCGCGCCGCCAATATCCAAGGCGAGGACGCTCATGAAGGGTCACTCGCCATTTGCGCGGCCGCCGACATGCGGACCGTTCCATCGGCGTGGAAGCAAACCGGATCGAGTCGGAAGCGAAGTTCGGCCGGCTTATCCTCGGCAATCGCGAGCATTGCGGCCGCGATGTTTTGTGCAGCCGCCTGACGCAAGCCGATGTACGAGGTGGTCAGGCGAGGATTGATTTCAATCACGTAGTCGTCGGTTCCTCGACGATCGTTGCCCAGCACCAGATCGACGCCGAGGTACCCGAGCGCTGCAGGCAGCGTCGAGACCGCTTGCTGCGCGAGCCGCCGCGCCCGATCGGCCAGCTCGTGCGACAGCGGCAACGAACCGCCGTGGTACTTGAAGTTGTCGCGCGAATCGACACGCTGCCGGCACGGTTCGAGCGCGACCAAGCGCGTTGGACCGCACAACACCGCAACGCTGGCTGCGATGCCGGGCACAAGGCGCTCCACGCGCGCCGGCTTCTGAAACGCGGCCGACCGATCGTTGAGGATCTGAATTCCCTGCGATCCCGCGCCGTCGCGAGGTTTTGCAACCGCAGGAAACGCGATGCCCGCCGGACACTCGCTGCCGGGCAATACGAAGCACCCGTTGGGCACGCGAACACCGCGCCCGGCCAAATGCTCGGCGAGCGCGTGCTTGTCGCTTGCCAGGTCGATGCAGTCGGGCGACGGCCCGAGCAGCTTGCCACCGGCAGCGATGGCATCGCGCGCCAAGCGACTCAGACAGCCGTCGATCTCAGGAGCGATGACGATTGTCCAGTCGGCAGCGTGCGCTTCGCGCAGGAAGGCTTGCTGGACCGCATCAGAAGAATCGACCGAAATGGTTGAGCAATTCGCAAAAACGGCTGGCCCCAGGCGAGCGTCGCGGATGGTGACAACCTCGACTCCATCCAGGCCGGCGAAGTCCGCAGCCACGGCATCGACCATTGCGCTGCCTTCGACCAGCAGCGCCGCTGCGCCAGGCAGCGGCGCAGTATCGCCGAGCAATCCGCCGCCGGTACACCATTCGTAAACGAACACGCGCATGCCGCACAGACCGCTCGATTTCCATGATAGGGCGGTCCATGATAGCCGACGCTCATGCCGTTTGCGAAATACTCACCGTCGACGCGGCCGCGGGGGCAGCCGACAAAGCTCGCCGACTTTCCAGCTCGCGCAAGGCGTCGACAATCATGTCGGCGCACTCGGCCGTCGACCATCGCGAGCTGTTCAGGACCAGGTCGTAATTGGCCGGGTCCGTAACGTCGCGCTGAAAATGATCCTTGATGAACCGCGCTTGCTGCCGCTCGTCGGCGGCCAGCTCGTGCTCGATGGACTTCGGATCGGCATGCCGTTCGTGGCAGATGCTAGTGACGCGGTCGTCGCGCGGGGCGACGATGCGCACCCGCAACGTGCAACTAGGTGGCAGAATGTGGCAGCCTCCGCGTCCGACGATCACACACTGGCCACGCGCCGCTAGATTGATGATCGTCTCGACCAGGTGGACGACATACGAGTTCTCGCTCACCTTTGAGCCGAACAGAAACGCTTCGGCAAATTCTTCGAGCCAGTTGACGTGCCGCTCGTCGACCGCTTCGATCAAGCTCACGCGGACGTGCATGTCGCGCGCGATCTCTTCGAGCAGCTCGCGATCGTAGACTTTCCAACCCAAGCGCCGGCCGACCTCGCGTGCAATCTCGCTGCCTCCGGCGCCGATTTGCCGGCTGATGGCGATGCTGAATGCCGGTGGCAAACAGGGCTTGCCGTCCTTGCGCTTTGGTCCCGGGCCGGTTTCGCGATGTAGGTTCGCGCGCATGAAACCTTCGGCTGACCATCGAGCGTCCATGACACAATCCTCCGTAGGATGAACGCCGTGAGTATTGATGAGCGGCCGAGGGCGTTTCAGCGGGGACGCTCTATTTGTCAAATATCGCGCGCCACACGGCGGGTCAACGCGAAGCGGTCGGAATGACAGAGAAGTAATTCCGCGCTTATAAATCGAGACTTTCGAGCTCGTCGATCAGCGCGTCGAGTTCGTCCTTCGCGGCATCGCCGCCTGCTGGCTGACGCTTCGGAATGCCGATGCTCATGCCCACTGCGTCGCGGCCGACCGCCACCAGCTCGACGTCGCGCTCGAGCACCGCCGCTTGCAGTGCATCGGGCGCACCAAACAATTTCGAAAGGTCGATCTTCAACCCCGCAGCTTCTTCATTTGCGCTGCCGGCGATCGCCGGCGACTTATGTTGCGGGAACATGATTGCGTTGGCCGGACACACGCGGCTGCACGCCGGGCAGCCTTTGCGGCAGTTGTCGGGCTGCTCGACCAGAATCTGGTCCGCACGGTCGATGCCGTACACGCCGAACAAGCAGAAATCGATGCACTCGAGGCAATTCGTGCAGCGGCTGTAGTCGATCACCGGATACCAGCGCCG
>DASZPI010000769.1:0-2282 GCA_035550355.1 Pirellulales bacterium | reverse complement strand
GGTACCCGACGCACCGACTGGCCGCGCCGGCGCTCGCCTGGTTGCAGCAATATTGGAGCAGCGGCGAAGTGGCGGTGCGCCAAGGGCAGGGGAGTGCCGCCGCTCGCTTCGAACGCGCCGCCGCGGTGACGCGGCAGATCGAGCGCCAGTTTCCGACCCTTGCGGCCGAGCCGAGCGTGCAGTTGCCGTGGCTTGCGCAGTTGCGCGATCACGGTCCTCCGGGCGAGTCAGTACGCGTCTGCTCGACGATGGCGCACTCGCGGCCGCGCGATGCGTGGTGGTCGTGTTTCGCCGGCGAGGCGTGGCTGGCCGACCGATCGAAAGCCGCTCCGCCCAAGCCGATCTGGCACGTTCGGCGCAGCGATGCGCGACCAAAGCTCGACGGCCAACTGGACGACGCGACCTGGCACGATGCGACGCCCGTCGAACTGCGCAGCCCGCTGGGCGACGATCGCACCTGGCCTGCCGAGGTGATTGCCGCCTACGATGATACGTATCTGTATCTCGGCATTCGTTGTCGCCAGAACGAAGCGAGCAACGACACCGCGCCCACGGGCACTCGTGTTCGCGATCCGGAACTTTCGACCTGCGAACGCGTCGAGATCCTGCTCGACATCGACCGCGACCAGGCCACGTGGTTTCGCCTGACTGCGGATCATCGTGGCTGGGTGGCTGAGGATTGTTGGGGCGATCGCTCGTGGAACCCGTCGTGGTATGTGGCCGTCGATCGTCAACCAGGGGCGTGGACCATCGAGGCGGCGATGCCGCTGGAAGCGCTGACGGCCGGCCGCATTGAGCCGGGCATGGCCTGGTCGGCGGGCGTGGTGCGCATCGTGCCGAAGGTCGGTTTCCAATCGTGGACTGCGCCCGCGGCGATCACGCCGATGCCCGAGGGCTTCGGGTACCTGGTGTTCGAGTAGCCGCATCAAGCCGTCGCGCGGTGAAGGATCGGGTTTTGCGTTGGACTCTTGTCAGGCCCCGCGCCAATCGCTTAGGCTTCGGGCATGGCATACCTCGTCGGCACGGATGAAGCTGGGTATGGGCCGAATCTCGGTCCGTTGGTGATCTCGGCCACGGTTTGGCGGATCGAGGACGGCGCGTCGACGCACGACCTGTACAAGTTGCTGCGGCGGGCGATCACCGCCAAGCCGCCGCCGCGCACGGTGACGCGCAGCCGCCGCGTCGTGCTTGCCGATTCGAAGACGGTGTACAGCCCCGATCGCGGACTCGCGCTGCTAGAGCGCGGCGTGCTGACGATGCTGGCCGTCGCCGGGCGACCGGTCGGCACATGGCGCGAGGCCTGGCAGGCCTTGGCGCCGGAATCGCTGATCGAGCTGGACCGCGAAGCGTGGTCGGCCGGTTACGACGCTCCGCTGCCGGCCGACGATCGCTGCGGAGAAGTTGCCAAGGCTGCCGAGCGCGTGCGCGCGGCACTTGCCGAGGCGGGGGTGGAATTGATCGACGTTCGCAGCCGCGCGATTTTTGCCAGTCGCTGGAATTCGCTGCTCGACGAGGGGACCAAAGGCGCGGCATTGTCGAACCTGACGTTCGAACTATTGTGCGCCATGTTGCGAAAGTTCGACGGCAGTGCGGTGTCGGTGATCTGCGACAAGCACGGCGGCCGCAACCGCTACCAGGCCTTGCTGCAGCCGCACGTCGGCGAGTGGCTGGTCGAAGTGTACGGCGAATCGCGGCGCGAGAGCATGTATCGCTGGGGACCCGACGGTGGGCGGACGCAGGTTTGCTTTCGGCCGCGCGCCGAAGCACACTTACCGGCAGCGCTGGCGTCGATGGCCTCGAAGTACCTGCGCGAGCTGGCCATGCGGGCCTTCAATGCCTTTTGGTGCGCGCGTGTGCCGAAGTTGCGGCCAACCGCAGGCTACCCACGCGATGCGCGGCGGTTCAAGCGCGCGATCGAGCCGGTGCAGGCTGAGTTGGGCATCGAAGACGTGCATCTGTGGAGAGTGCGATGATTTTGTACCTGGTGCGGCACGCCTGGGCCGAAGATCGCGACGCCGAGCGCTGGCCCGACGATCGCCATCGTCCGCTGACCTCGAAAGGGATCAAGCGCTTTGGCCGCGTGGCGAAGCGGCTGGCCAAGCGCGGCATCGAACCGAAATGCGTCGCCACCAGTCCGCTGGTGCGGTGCGTGCAAACCGCCCGCATCCTCTGCGAGCGGTTCGAACTCGACGAGTTTGCCGCGATCGATGAGCTGGCGCCCGGGGCGAACCTGCAAAGCGTCATCACTGCCGCGCGACGACTGGAGAGCGACGAGGTCGCCT
>DASZPI010000768.1:0-3609 GCA_035550355.1 Pirellulales bacterium | reverse complement strand
ATCCTGCGAGATTCCTTCGCTGCCGGTCTGCAGCAGCACGTCGACTTGGGTATTCTTGTCGCGGCGCAACACGTTGCGCAAGAATTGGTACTCGCGCGTGGGGCCGCCGGCCAGCAGCAGCACTTGCGTCTCGCGATCAACGACTTCGTAAGCGGCTTCGCGCTGGTTGTCATCAACGTTGCGATCCTCGACCGGTGCGCGGACGCGGAGCACCAACGTGCGTCGCCCACGATCACCAGGCGCGATCTGAAACTTGACCGGCACCGGCTCGGCGTCGGCAGCCAGTGTGAGTTGCTCGGTCGCTTCAAGCCGCGCGGCGGCATCGGTCGAACCACTGCCTTGTCGCGAAAGCAGTTCGACGGTGACCGTGCGCCCGGCCATGCCAACGGCCTGCACGTAACCGGTCACGGTGATTTGATCGCCGGGATAGGCGCGGGCCGGCACCACGAAATCGCTGATGCGAACATTCTGCGGTGTGGCCGTCGAGCCAATGCCAACCGCGTAGATCGGCACTCCGACTTCGCGGACCAACGGCAGCACCGACGCCGCATCCGGTCCCGCGTTCTGCTGGCCGTCGGTCCAAACGACCACAGCCGACAACGGCGCTGCACGTTCGTTGTTGATCACCTCGCGCAATGCCTGCCCCAATCGAGTCTCCGGACCGCGCGGCTCGAGTGCCTTTCGCCAATCAAAAGGCTCGTGGGTTTTCTCGATCGCGTCCGGGGCGTGCGTGTCGGCCAGCTTGCGTTGGTCGAGCAGCGTGATCGGCTTGGTTTCAAGGTCGAACCGGTACACGGCAATGTCGTGCTTCTGGCGTAATCGATCGAGCAGCTTTGCGTCTTCAAACATACTGGCCAACTGCTGGGCGCGGTTTGGCTCGCTGGGCGTTGCGTCGTGATCGTCGGTGGCCATGCTCAGGCTTGTATCGACCAGCATGACGACGCGCGATGGTTGCGTGGTTTCACGTTCGTTGCTCCACTGCGGCTGCAGGTAGATCACGGCGATGCCGAGGATGGCAATCGTCCTCAAGGCGATGAGCACGGCAGTCCATGCGGGGCGGAGCTCGACGGTGTCGCGGCGATACATGCCCACGACGTACAGCGCCAGGGCCGCGAACACCGCGACCGGCAGCAGCCAATCGGTGGGCGACTGCACACGCGCCAGCTCGAAGGCATGGCGCGTCGCTCCCTCGGCCAACAACGGAATAAGCAGGCTCATCGGCGCTCCTCGCGTGGGCCCGCCGGATGATAACTCGCAGCGTAGGCGAGTGCCTGTTCACCCACTAGCAGTGCAACCAGCGCGTACAACAGCGCATCGCTGAGATTCGATCCGGTGGTGCTGCGCGGGGCAGCGATAAAGTGATCGGCGCGGTGGAACGAATAACGTAGCTTTGGCAATCGCACTGCAAGCTGGGCGGCATCGAGCGTCGCCAGGTTTCCTTCTTCCGGATCGACGTTGAGCGCCCAAAGACGGCGCTCGGCTTTTCCGTTGGTTTCGGTGAGTAGCGCTTCGTACAGGCCGGCGGTCGTGGTATCGCGATAGGCTGCCGACAGGCCGTCCGCGCCCACGGTCAGATCGACCGACGTGGGTGGCGCGGCGCTGTCGGCCGGCGGTGTGAATTGGGCTCGAGCGTTGTAGCGCGTAGGATCGAGCTGGAGTTCGAGCGCCGAGCCGACCGGCGACGATACCGCGGCGAGCGAGCCTTGCGATAGCCATGCCTGGAGCTGCAGCAGCGTGACCACAAAACTCGGGTTGCGCGACCAGTTATTCCACGCTGGCCCCGCGGTGGAAAGGAATGCGACCACGTGCCCCGAGCCGATCGAACGCTCGACGGCCAAGGGCGAGCCGTTGCGCAAACGCGCGATGACTTGCACGCTGCGATCGGCAGGCTTCCAATCCTTCGGCACAAGCAAAAAGCGGTCGACCGTCACCGCACCCAGAAAGCTGTTTCGCTCGCCCGCAAAAGCCTTGAAGATCGGGTGCTCGCTGACCGACAGATCGGGGATTTTTTCCAGCCGATCGACAATGAGCTGCGTCGACGCGACGACTGGGCATGGGAAAATGCCGCGTCCTTCGTCGTAGAGTCGGCGGTTGATAAAGTCGGGATTGGTGCGCGGACCGGCAAAGAACGCGACCCCGCCGCCGTGCTGGGCGTACGCCGTCAGCGCAGCGATTGCCGCGTCGTCGAGATGATCGATGTCCAAAAGGAAGACCGCCGCGAAGTCATCGAGCGGATGCGCGTTCAGATAATTGGGCGTTTCGACCTGCACATCGATGCCCGTCTTCGTGGCGCCGCCGGGGTTTAGTGCCGCCGACACCAGCATCGCGTCGGGCTCGCTGGGATTGCTGGCCACGACTAGCACCGGAACGCCAATCGGCATTTCGATTGCCGCGTAGCGCGTGTTGTCGGCGGCGACTGCGTCGCTGGCCAGACGCGCGGTGACCGCATGAACGCCGGCCGTTGGAAACAGAACCTGAAAGCTACGCGTCTCGCTTTGTCCAGCGTCGATTTTGTCGAACTTGACTGCGGCGCGGCCGGCTCCTTCTTGGTCGACGGTCACCGTCAGGTCGGCGACAGGGTTAGCGCTGTAGTTGCGCACCGTCACGTTCATCGATAGCGGCACGCCGGCAGCGCGTGTTCCTTCGTCCGGCGCCAAGGCGCTGATCGCCAAATTGGGTCGGGCGCGATCGACGCAGTCGACGAATTCAAGTTGGGCGCCATCGGCGGACCATTGCTGCAATCGGACACTCAAGTCTCCCGGTTCGTCCCAATCCTTCGTGCGGAAGTCACTGAACAGGTAAACAATCCGCCGCGCGCCATCGGCTTTGCCTAACAACTCACGCGCCGCCGTCAACGCGGTGGCCGGACGCGAGTCCAAATGGGATGGACGCCAGTTGCGCACCCGCTCGGCAAGTTGCGCCGCGAACCCGTGATCGATACGTTGCTGCAGCAAATCGGCGCGTTTCGAACCCTCGGCGAGCTCGGCCTGCGAGAAGCGGACCACGGTAAAGGTTTGCGGGGCATCATTCGCGGCCGCGCTTTCGGCCAGGCGAAGGATCGCAGTGCGCGCTTGATCGAATGCGGTCGTATCGGCCCAGTGGTCGGACATCGAGTAGCTATCGTCCAACAGCACGACGTGGTCGACCGCCTGGCCGCCGAAGGCCATTCGCCAGGTGTCGCTCGACAACGGCTGCGCCAGGATGAGCACCACCCCTGCGATCATCGCAGCACGCAGAAACAACAGCAGCAGCTCCCGCAGCCGAATCCATCGGCTGTTCTTGCGCTGGCTTTCCAGCAGAAACTCCATGGCTGCCCACGAAACGCGGCGCTGACGCAGCAGGTTGATCAAATGGATCAACACCGGCAGCGCGACCAGCGCCAGACCGCCGAGCAGAAATGGGTTGACAAAGGTGAACATGCGGGAGGTGATCAGCGATCAGCGCCAAGTGACGCGGTGCAGCGAATATTGTGTTGCCAACGGGTAGCGGTGACATGCATTCGCGTTGGCTCCTAGGCGGCTCTCGATGCAAGGAATGCGGTCAGTGCAACGTCCATTGGTTGGCTGGTGCGCACCAACGCGTAATCTACGGTGTTGCGGGCGCAGCCGC
>DASZPI010000767.1:0-1822 GCA_035550355.1 Pirellulales bacterium | reverse complement strand
GATCGACGTCGATGGTAGGTCAACGGTGACATGCACGCCGTCGGGCAAGTCGGTCAGCTTCAGCGTGCCTGACGAAAGCCGGCCGAACAGCTTGCACGTGTCATGCTCGACGACCGCGAGCGTGTCCGCCGTCCGGTTGCGGATCGCATCGGCAAACGCCCCGGGCATGATGCGCTCGCGCCAGCCGCCCAGGTCGCAGCTCAGCGAATCGTAGGGTACAGCCACCCCGGCCAGCACGAACGGCGATAGGTCGAGCGCCGCGGCCGGCTCGGCGAAAGTAGTGGTGTCGCGAAACTCACGGTAGTACCGCCGGGGAACACGATTCGTTTCGGGTGCCTCGAGCTCCGCGATTCCTTCGTCTCGCAACAGACCGCGGAACCGCTCTTTCACCGCCGTCGGTGCCGAACGCGGCGGCCGGCGAAGCGATCGCATGCTGTTCTGTCCATGAAACACCGTGGCCCGTTCGATGGAACTTTGTTGGATCTTCACGCGAGCGATTTCCTTGCTATTTCACTTCGGGGTAGTGCTCGGCCGCCTCGCGCAGCCAGTAGCTGATCGTCGAGCTGTGCTCATTCAGGTCGAGGTGGCCGCCCGGAAAGCCCAGCGGATAGAGCCCAGCGACGAAGGAAAGTCCACCCTCGCGGAACTTGTCGCGGAATCGTTCCTCCTCGGCAATGACCTCGGCCGCTTGCATGAGCGCGGCTTTCATCTTGCCGACGATGGCGACGTACACCGGCCGAGCGTCTCGGCAAATTCTGTTGTTGACCTCTCGCGCCAACCGGTCAACCACTTCCGTTTGCATTTCGATCGCCCGATCGACAATCGCAAGGTGTTCGGCAATGGCCTGCAACTCGCCGGTGGCATCACCGAACCGATAAGAGAGATTGCCCAGCGCCAGCAGCTCATTGGCGGCGTCATCGAGCCGGTCGCGACGCGCGGCCGTTGCATTCCGCACCGACGTACGCTTGGCTTCCAGACCGAGGCGTTGCTCCTGCAGCTCTTGAAGCTTGTTCCACGCAGCCGCGTAATCGGGGTCGTCCATCAGGTCGGTGATGGTGGTTTTCTTTTTGCTCGGCAACACGAAGTCTTGTTCCTTGCCGGCAGGTCGGAGCCGTTCGCCCGCGGCCGGCGGCGCGGGCGACGAACGTGGAAAGCTTAGCGGCCGCGACGAGTCCCGGGGCCCGCATTGCCGCGATCGATGTACGCCCGGACGTCCGAGGGGCGGAACCGGACCGCGCGCCGGACGCGGACCGTCGGCAGCTCGCCGGCTGCGATCATGGTTTGGACCGTACGCGTCGAAACGCCAAGTTGCTCGGCGACGTCGCGAACATTCATTAGCGGTGGGTCGTTTTTCGTGCTCATGGTGCTATCTATGCGCGAGGCCGAATTGAGGCGAACGTTGACGCGTACTTAAACCCAAAAAAACTTTCCAGTTATGCGAAAAATTACGCGCGGCAGGCGGGCAGTCTAAGGCTGCTCACCCTTTTTGACTCGCGACCTCCCTGGGGGTTCCTTTGCCATCGCCTCGGATTCGACCTCAATGGCGGGCACGCTGGCTTGCCGGTCATCCTCGCGGTGCTGCTGCGGTTCAGGATTTTTCAGTTCGCCTTTGAACGCCTCGGCGAACGCGAAGATGGTTTCCGGTGGCGGTAGGCGTCTTCGGGCCATTGGCATTCCTTCCGCTTGTTCTTCCAAGGTCATCGCTGGCGACGCTCGGCGTCGCTGGCGTTGTCGACCATTCAGTTCAGGATCAGTGTTTTGAGGATCACCGTATTAAAGACCAACAGTTAAAGATCATTGCGATGACCAGAATTTGACCCCC
>DASZPI010000766.1:0-2891 GCA_035550355.1 Pirellulales bacterium | reverse complement strand
TTATTCGGCAAAGTCGCCCGAGCCTTCAGGCGGCTCGCGATCGCCATAGAAGCTGTACAACAGCGGCACCAGGTTGAACATCACCAGCGTGGTGATCATGCCGCCGACAACGACAATGGCCAACGGCCGCTGCGATTGAGCGCCGATCTTCGTGCTCAATGCCGCGGGCAGCAGGCCCAGGATCGCTGTCAATGCTGTCATCGTAAGCGGGCGGATGCGGTTGGCGGCGCCTTTCTCGAGCGCTTCGCGCAGCGGCGCGCCGTGGGCGCGCAATTGGTTGAACGACGACACCAACAGCAGCCCGTTCATCACCGCCACGCCCAGGATCGAAATAAAGCCGACCGCCGCCGACACGTTGAAGTTGATGCCGGTGATGAACAACGTCCACACGCCGCCCATCGACATCACCGCCACGTTGGCGAACACCACCATCGCATCCAGCAGCGAACGGAAGGCCAGGTACAGCAGCACCAAAATCAAGCCCAAGGCCAGCAGCACGATCACCGCCATGCGGCGCTCGGCCTCCTGCATCTGCTGGAACTCGCCGCTCCATACGGCGACATAGGGCGTGCCGGCAAGAATGTGCTCGGTCGCTTTTTGAGCATCGGCAACCGTGCTGGCCAGGTCGCGGCCGCGCACGCCGAACTTCACCGGAATCAGGCGCTTGCCTTGCTCGCGCGAAATGATGCTCGCCCCCGGGCGCACAAAGCTGCCGTGCGGATCGGGTTGTCCCTGCTCGTTAACCGGCGTCACCAGGTCGCCCAGCCGGCGACGCGGCACGCGCACCAGGTTGTTGGGCGTGGCATTGAACACGTTGCCCGTAAGGCTGGGCATGGCCAGGCTGGTGCCGGTGCTCGATAGACCTGTGCTCGCCCCGGTGTACGGCGTGCTGGGCAGACTGGCGACCGAGCCCGAGGTGACGTTGTTCTTCACCACATCGACCGGGATCTGCAGAATTTCGTCGACATTCTCGCGCAGTTCGGGTGGCCAACGCAGCGTGACATCAAACAATTTCTCGCCTTCGATCATGTCGGTGAACGGCTTGCCGCCCACGGCCGTTTGAATGACGTCCTCCAGGTCGGCAACGCTCACGCTCCACAGGGCGCACTTCTCGCGATCGACCGGGAACGCCAGGTTCGATTGGCCGCGAATGTGGAAGATGCCTGGATCGAACACGCCCGGCACCGCCGCCAGCTCGGTATCGAACAGCGTGGCGTAGTGCTCGAGCTCGTTCAGGTCGGGACCGATGATCTTCACCGAGTTCTCGCCCTTGACGCCCGACAGCGACTCGAGCACGTTGTCGCGGATCATCTGCGAGAAGTCCCAGTTGATGCCGACCAGGTCGCGCGTCAGATGCTCGTTCATCTCGCGAATCAGCTCGGCCTTGTTGCGCTTGCGCGTTTGGCCGGGCGGAATGGGCCAGTCGTCGGGCGCCTTCAGCGGCACGAAGCATTCCACGTTGTAGTAACCGGTCGGGTCGGTGCCGTCATCCGGGCGACCGACCTGCGCCGTGGCCAGCTTGACTTCGGGGTACTGCGTAATGATGTGGCGTGCGATCTTCGCCTTCTCGACGACTTCTTGCAGCGAGGCGTTCACCGGGAACGTGCCGCGGACCACCATGTTGCCTTCTTCCAGCTCGGGCATGAACTCGCGGCCCAAGTAGGGCAATGCCGCAATCGTGCCGACGGCCAAGGCAATGAAGAACATCACGGTGGCAAAGCGGTGCTCGAGCACCAGGTTCAGCTGCCACAACGTAACGCGCTTCAAATTGCGGACCAGGATATTGTCCTTGGCGGGCTTCAGGTTCTTGAAGAAGAACATGCACAGCACCGGCGACACGGTGAGCGCCAGCAACAAGGCGCCGCCGAGGGCGAATGCGTACGTGTCGGCCATGGGGCCGAAGATTTGCCCCTCGGGGCCCTTCATCGTGAACAGCGGCAGCATGGCGCAGATCATGATGATGGTCGAGAAGAACAAGCTCCGCTCGACTTCGTGGCTGGCGCGGACGATCCGCTCGCGCAGCGACACGCCCCCCGCCCCGACGTTGTCGGAACTGAGCCGTCGATAGATGTTCTCGACCATGATCACCGAGCTGTCGACGATGATGCCGAAGTCGACCGCCCCGATGCTCAGCAGGTTCGCGCTCTTATTGCGCAGGAACAACACGGCGAACGCGAACAACAGCGCCAACGGAATGTTGATCGCCACGATCAACGCCGCGCGCACGTTGCTGAGGAACATCAGCAAGATCACGGTGACCAGCAGGATGCCGACGAGCAAATTCTCGTGCACCGTTTCGGTCGTGATGTCGATCAGCGTTTCGCGGTTGTAGAACGGCTCGATCTGCACGCCCGGCAGCAGGCGGCCCGGCGTGTGGTTCAGCTCCTCGATCTTGGCGTCGACGTCTTGCAAGGCGGGGATCGACTGCTGCCCTTTGTACAGCAGGATGATTCCCTGCACGTTGTCGTCTTCGTCGTAGGTAATGCGGTTGCCGTGCTCGTCATGCAGCTCGTGCCCTTCGTCGTCGACCTTGCAGCGCGTGATGCCCAACTGCCCCTGGCGGGTTTGATAGCCGACAATGACTCCGCGTTCGCCGAGCTGCTCGCCGGGGCGCACGGGGCCGCCATCCACCACGTGCTCGACGCGGATCGGCACGTTGTTGGTCGAGGCGATCACGATCCGGCGGATCTCATAAATGCGCCGCCGTTCTTCGGCGCGCAGGTACGCGGCCGCTTCCTCGGCCGACTTCATTTCCATGGCTTTTTGCATGGGGTCTTCGCCGCCGCCGATCAGGCCGATGCCGCGCACCACCTGAATGCTCGGCCCCTGCACGACATAATCGCCGCCGACGTTCGCGTTGCTTTCGGCACTGGCCTTCTGCAACTGGTCGA
>DASZPI010000765.1:0-2719 GCA_035550355.1 Pirellulales bacterium | reverse complement strand
CTGATGTTGATGAACAACGCCATCCTGCGCCGCTACTCGATGGGCTTGGCCGAACGGATTCGCAAGGAGTGCACGAACGACGAATCGGCCGCGATCGAGCGAGGCTATCAGTTGGCCCTCGGGCGCGACCCCAGCGACCGTGAACTAGCCAAGTCGCGGCAGTTTATCGCCGCCCAACAACATGCGTATCAAGCCGAGGGGCGTGACAATGCCGAGCTGTTAGCCTGGGGCGATTATTGCCAGGTCCTGTTCTGTCTGAACGAGTTCATTTACATTCGCTAAACCCGGCCAACACTATGAACTCACCATGGAATCGATCCCGGCGAGAGTTTCTCACGCGCACCGGCAACGGCTTCGGCCTACTGGCGCTCGCGCAATTGCTCGATACGCAAGGACTGCTCGCGGCCGACGCTCGCCGGCTGAATCCGCTCGCACCGCGGCGGTCGCACTTTCCGTCGAAGGCCAAGAGCGTGATTTGGCTGTTCATGAACGGCGGGCAAAGCCAGGTCGATACCTGGGACCATAAGCCCGAATTGTCGAAGCGCGACGGCAAAACGTTCGAGGGCTTCGACAACAACACCGGCTTCTTCACCGGTCAGGTCGGGCCGCTGATGGGCTCGCCGTTCAAGTTCGCCCAGCATGGGCAAAGCGGCGCCTGGGTCTCGGAAATCTTTCCGGCAATGGCAAAGCATGTCGATGACATGGCGTTCATCCACTCGTGTTTCACGGAAACGAACAATCACTCCCCTGCCCTGTTTCAAATCAACACCGGGATGAGCCGCATGGGATTTCCGTGCGTCGGCTCGTGGGTGACCTACGGACTTGGGACCGAGAACCAGGATTTGCCGGCGTTCGTGGTCATGTACGACACGCTGGGGCGCGGTCTGCCCAAGGGACATGCCACCAACTGGAGCGCGGGTTTCTTGCCGGGCATCTATCAGGGCACCGCGTTGAACCCCAGCGGCGCACCGATCGACAACCTCGAGCGCCTCGCGCACATGTCGGCCGACGACCAGCGCCGCCAGCTCGACCTGCTCAAATCGTTGAACGAAGAACATCGCCAGCAAAATGCCGACGAGGCAGCGCTCGCGGCTCGGATTGAGAGCTTCGAGTTGGCTTACCGCATGCAGCTTTCGGCGCCCGAAGCTTTCAACGTCGATGACGAGCCGGAAGCGATCCGCAAGTTGTACGGTCTCGACGACAAACGCTGTGCACACTTCTCGCGCCAGGCGCTGATCGCCCGCCGGCTGGTCGAGCGCGGCGTACGATTCGTGCAGATTTATAGCGGTGGCATGGAGAACCAGCGAAGTTGGGACGGCCACAACGACATTGCCGGCAACCACCGGCAGTTTGCCGAAGAGACCGATACACCGATCGCTGCCCTGTTGACCGACCTTAAGCAGCGGGGACTGCTCGACTCGACCTTGATCGTTTGTTGCGGCGAGTTTGGTCGGTTACCGGTCTCGCAGAAGTCGGCGAAGCCGGGTCGCGACCACAATCCGCACGCCTTCACCACTTGGTTTGCCGGCGGCGGATGCAAAGGGGGCGTGCATTACGGCGAGACCGACGAGCTTGGCTTCAAGGCGGCAATCGATCGTGTCAGCGTCAACGACCTGCATGCCACCATCTTGCACATGCTGGGCATGGACCACACGAAGCTCACGTACCGCTTCAACGGTCGCGACTTCCGCCTGACCGATGTGGCGGGCAACGTCGTGCGCGAGATCGTCGCATGATTCCGCGCGCTGTGGCAAGATTGCACCGCAGAGAGCGCTGAGGGTGCGAAATGTTCGAGAGAAGGAAGTTTTTGTGACGCGATGCTCGCCTTGGGGTTTGTTTTCGCAGCTCTGCGCTCTTTGCGTCTTCAGCAGTGCAACTTCACACGTTGCCTGGAGTCAACCGTCGGCCGCAGACAGGCCCAATGTCGTTTTTATCCTGCTGGACAACTGCGGGCAGGAGTGGTTTGGCTGCTATGACAGCGACGAAGGACGAACGCCGGCGATCGATGCCTTGGCCCGCGGCGGCACGCGTTTTGAGCACTGTTACACCTTTCCGGTGTGTGGCCCCAGTCGCATCGAGCTGCTTACCGGGCGCTATCCGTTTCGCAACACGTTCGTGATGCACCATGATGCCGCGCTGTATGGCGGTGGCGGGCTTGATCCGCAACGCGAAGTGACGTTCGCGCGTGTGCTGCGTTCGGCCGGATACGTTACGGGCATCGTGGGCAAATGGCAGGTCAACAATCTGTACGACGAGCCGGATGCGCTTGCGCAGCACGGTTTCGACGAGCACCTGGTGTGGCCGGGAAGCATCGACCGCGATCGGATCAGCGCCGAAGACCTGGAAAGATTTCAAACGGCGGTGGCAAATCACGATGCTGACTCGCTGACCGAGTTGAACAAGTACATCGAGAACCGATACTGGGACCCGGTGCTGTTGCGCAACGGCAAGCGTGAGGTGCACCCCGGTAAGTTCGGTCCCAATGTGCTGCAAGCGTTTGCGCTCGAGTTCCTGGCGCGGAATCGCGAGCGGCCCTTCCTGCTGTACTATCCGATGGTGCTCACGCACGGGGCGAGCTTTTCACAGCACGTGGTCGCCACACCGCTCGATCGCGACACGCAGCGCAGCGAGCGCGAAATGTATGGCGACATGGTCGCGTACGCCGACAAGCTGGTGGGCGAGCTTGTGGAGCACCTTAGCGAACTGGGACTGCGCGAGC
>DASZPI010000764.1:0-2610 GCA_035550355.1 Pirellulales bacterium | reverse complement strand
GAGCACCGCCTCGATCGCCACGCGCATGTTCGGCAGCCAGTTGAGCGAATCGAAGATGCGGAACAGGTCCATCCCCGCATCGGCCGACTCTTTGACGAACGCGCGGATCACGTTGTCCGGATAGTTCGAGTACCCCAGCGCGTTGCTGGCCCGGAACAGCATCTGAAACAAAATGTTCGGAATCCGCTCGCGCAGGTCGACCAACCGCTGCCAGGCGCTTTCTTTCAGGAAGCGCATCGTGGTGTCGAACGTCGCACCGCCCCACATCTCGATCGAGAACAGCTCGGGAGTGAGCCGGGCGTACGCATCGGCGATCTCGAGCATGTCGAAGGTGCGCATCCGCGTGGCCAACAGCGACTGGTGCGCATCGCGGAACGTGGTGTCGGTCAGCAGCAAGCGCTTTTGCTGGAGAATCCACTGTGCGAACTTCCTCGGCCCGAGCTGTTGGAGCTGTTGCCGCGAGCCGGGGAGCGTCGATTTGCCTTCGACCGCAGGGAGCGGAGCAGGGGACCGCCGGATGTTCGCCGGCTTCTTTTTGACTAGCGGGTGGCCGTTGACGGCCACCTCGCCCAGCCAGCGCAACAGCTTGGTGGCGCGATCGCGGCGGGGCGTGAACTGGAACAGCTCGGGTGTCTCGTCCATGAACCGCGTGGTGAAACCCCCGGCGAGAAACTTGGGGTGGGTCACCAGGTTCACGAGGAACGGGATGTTGGTCTTCACGCCGCGGACGCGGAATTCTTGCAGCACGCGCTCCATGCGCCGCGCGGCATCGACAAACCTGCGGCCCGAGGCGGTGACCTTCACCAGCAGCGAATCGTAGTACGGCGTGACCACGGCGCCCGAGAAGGCCGTGCCGGCATCGAGTCGCACGCCCATGCCGGCGGCCGAGCGGTAGTGGGCGATCTTGCCGTAGTCGGGCAAGAACTTGTTCTCGGGGTCTTCGGTCGTCACGCGGCATTGCACGGCGAAGCCGCGCACCGTGACACTCTCCTGCCGGCCGAGACCAATCTCCGGGTCGCCCAGCGCCACCCCCTGGGCGACGAGCAACTGGCAGCGGACGATGTCGATGCCGGTGACGACTTCGGTGACGGTGTGCTCGACCTGGATGCGCGGATTGACTTCGATGAAGTAGAACTTGCCAGTGTCATCGTCCACCAGGAACTCGACGGTGCCGGCGCTCTGGTAACCCACCTGTCGGCCGATGGCGATCGCGGCGGCGCAGATGTCGTCGCGCAATTTCGGATCCAGGTTCCAGGCTGGGGCGATCTCGACGACCTTTTGATGGCGGCGCTGGAGCGAGCAGTCGCGTTCGAACAAGTGCACCAGGTTGCCGTGCAGGTCGCCGAGCAACTGCACCTCGATGTGCCGCGGGCGCTGGATGAACTTTTCGAGGAACACATCGCCCGAGCCGAACGCGGCCAGCGCCTCGCGCTGCGCCTGCTCGAGGCTGCGGGCCAGCTCGTCGGGCTTGGGCACCACGCGCATGCCGCGGCCACCGCCCCCCTTGGCCGCCTTGAGCAGCACCGGGTAGCCGAGCTGCGCGGCAAGTTTCTCGGCGGCGGCCACGTCGGACAGCGGCTCGCTGCTCCCGGAAAGCACCGGCACGCCGGCGCTGGTGGCGATCTGGCGAGCGGTGATCTTGTCGCCGAGCTGTTCGAGAATCTTCGGGCTGGGGCCGCAGAAGATAATGCCCGCGTCCTCGCACGCCTTGGCCAGGTCGGGATTCTCGGAGAGGAAACCGTAGCCGGGATGGATCGCGTCGACCTCGTGGCGCTTGGCGATCTCGATGATGCCGGCGATGTCGAGATACGCGCGGATCGGCTCGCCGGGCTTGCCGACCTCGTAGGCCTCGTCGGCCTTGAAGCGGTGCAGGGCGTAGCGGTCTTCGTGCGAATAGATGGCGACCGTGCGAATGCCGGCCTCGTGCGCCGAGCGGAACACGCGGATGGCGATTTCGCTGCGGTTGGCGGCGAGCAGTTTGCGAATGGGTTGGGGCATGGGCGAGGCAATCAGCAGTAGAGCAATTAGCAACCAGCAATGAGCGATTAGCCGGACTGCCTTCCGGCTAATTGCTGATTGCTAACCGCTAACTGCTTAGCGACGCGGCATCGCGGGGCGGTCGGAAGAACACGAACAAGGCGACCGCGGCGATCAGCGCCAGGCCCGAAGGCCAGAGGAACAGTTTACTAAAGTCGTAGGCGGCGGCCTCGGAACCACTGGCGAGGCGATAATGCTCGCCGAGCCGCGGCCAGATGGAATTCGCGGCCAGCGGACCCAGGCCGAGGATCAGCACGTTGAACAAACCTTGGGCGCTGGTGCGCGCGTCCTTGGGGAAGAACTCGTCGACAAAGATGTACACCGTGGCAAAGAAGAACGCGTAGCAGATGCCGTGCAGCACGTTGATCAGCACGGCCAGCGTAGGATCGGGCAGCAGGGCGAATACGCCGAAGCGCACGGCGTGGCCGAGGATGCCGATGGTCATCGTGTACCGCCAGCCCAGGCGCTTCAGCACCGCGCCCAGGAATGCCATCGTGCCGATCTCGGCGACCTGGCCGATGCTCATCACCGGCATCACCCAGTTGGCCGGGATGCCGACGCTCTTGAGGTAGT
>DASZPI010000763.1:0-8036 GCA_035550355.1 Pirellulales bacterium | reverse complement strand
CGACAAACACCAGGTCGAGATCTTTGGCGTGGTTCTCGAACAGCTTGCGCCAATCGGTGTAGCCAGCCGCCTTGCCCCATGGCTCGTGGCCGAGCACGTTCTGCCATTGATCGCGATCGACGTCGGCAAAGGCCAGGCAGTTCAGTCCCGCTTTCTTGGCAAAGTCGATGTGTACCTTGGCCTTGCCGCCGGCCGCGATGAAGCCGACGTTCAACGTGCTGCTGGCGGGAAAGGCCCAAGCACGCGACGAGATCACCAGCGGGGCCGCGACTGCGGCGCCCTGCTTCAAAAACGTTCGGCGGGTGCTGCGACGCGACATGTCAGGCTCCCAAAAGAATGCGGAGGAAGAAGTACCATTGGCTGCGCACAGCAGCGGGCCCTGTTGGTACGCGACGATTTGGCGGGTCGAATTATTCTATCGGCTCGACCTGCTGTTAACGACCGCGGCCCTGGTTTAATCTAGGGCGACCATACAACTGCTTCATTCTGCGAAAGACATCCTGCCATGTCACGACTCGTACGCCTCGATGTTTGGTTTTTAACGCTGAGCGCAGCACTCGCCGCCAGCGCCGCGCGCGCCGACGTCAAACTGCCGGCAATCATCTCCGATCACATGGTGCTGCAAGCCGACAAGGGCGCACCGATTTGGGGCTGGGCCGATGCTGGCGAAGAAGTCAGCGTCACGCTCGGCAGCCAATCGCAAGCCACGAAGGCCGCGGCCGATGGCAAGTGGATGGTCAAGTTCGACAAGCTTAAGACCTCGGCCCAGCCGCAGACATTAGCCGTCCGGGGCAAGAACACACTGACGGTCAACGACGTGCTCGTAGGCGAGGTGTGGCTGGGCTCGGGGCAATCGAACATGGCGATGGCCGTGCGAAGCTCGATGAACTACGAGCAAGAGCAAGCCGCCGCCAAGCTGCCGCAGGTGCGCATGTTCACGGTCGAGCGCAGCTCGCAGCCGACGCCGCAGTTCGACTGTAAAGGCAAGTGGGAATTGACCACGCCCGAGACGGTGGGTCAGTTTTCGGCAACGCTCTATTTCTTCGGACGCGATTTGTACAACGAGCTGAAAGTGCCGACGGGCTTGATCAACTCGTCGTGGGGCGGCACGGCGATCGAAGCCTGGATCAGCTTGGACGCGCAATCGAAGCTCGCCGAGTACCCGATTATTGCCGAAGCGTGGACCACGGCCGACGCGCAGCCTTGGGACCAGGCAAAGATGGACGCGATTTACCAACAGCAATTGGCCAAGTGGAAGGAAACCGCAAAACAGGCCAAAGCGGCTGGCAAGAGCGCGCCCCGCGCCCCGCGGCCGCCGGTCGAGCCGCGACTGCAACAAAACCATCCGGCAAACCTGTACAACGGCATGATCTCGTCGATTCTGCCGTACGGCATTCGCGGCGCGGTCTGGTATCAGGGCGAAGGCAACTCGGCCAAGCCGTTCAATTATCTCTACGGCCTGCAACTGCGCACGCTGATCAACGACTGGCGCACGCGCTGGGGCGACGACTTTGCTTTCGCATGGGTCCAGTTGCCCGACTACCGCGCTCCGCAAAAGGAGCCGGTCGAGCCCAGCACCTGGGCGATCATCCGCGAGCAAATGCTCAACACGCTCAGCGTGCCGAACACCGGCATGGCCATCACGCTGGGCCTGGGCGAAGAGAACGATATCCATCCGAAGAACAAGCAAGGCGTCGGCCAGCGGCTCGCGCTTTGGGCGCTGGCGAAGGTCTACGGCCGCGACGGTGCTGCATCGGGTCCGCTGCCGGCCCACTCGCGCGTCCACGGCAGCGAGATCATCGTCAACTTCCGCGATGCCGACGAAGGACTTAAGGCCAAGGACGGCAAGTTGCGGGGCTTCGCCATTGCGGGCGCCGACAAGAAGTTTGTCTGGGCCGATGCGCGAATCGACGGCAGCTCGGTGATCGTTTCGTCCGACATGGTGCCGCAGCCGGTCGCGGTCCGCTACGCCTGGGCCGACAATCCGGTCTGGAGCCTGGAAAACGCCGATGGGCTGCCGGCCACTCCGTTTCGCACCGACGACTGGAAACCGTAAGCGAGAGTAATCGCAAAATGAACCGCCGCGATTTCTTGGTTCGCAGCGCCGCGACAGGCGTTGCCGCGACGCTGGCTGCACGCTCGATTTGTGCCGCTAGCGACGAGCGCAAGCTGCGCGTCGGCGTGATTGGCCACACCGGGCGCGGCGACTACGGCCACGGGCTGAACACCATGTGGCTGAACCTCCCGGAAACCGAGATCGTGGCTGTCGCCGACCCCGATGCCCAAGGGCGCGCGGCGTGCCTGCGCAAGCTCGGCGTGAGCCGCGGCTTCGACGACTACCGACAAATGCTCGTCGAGATGAAGCCCGACCTGGTGGCGATCGGCATGCGGCATGTCGATCAGCACCGCGACGTGGCGTTGGCCGCGGTCGAGGCGGGGGCGCGAGGCATCTATCTCGAGAAGCCATTCTGCCGCACGCCAGCCGAGGCCGACGAGATCGTCGCCGCGTGCGAACGCTCGCATACGAAGGTGGCCGTCGCCCATCGCAATCGTTATCACCCGGCGCTGCCGGTGATCGCACGCTTGCTGCAAGACGGCGCGATCGGCAAGGTGCTCGAGCTGCGCGGACGCGGCAAGGAAGACGCGCGCGGCGGCGCGCTCGATCTGTACGTGCTCGGTTCGCACGTGCTCGACCAGATGCACTACTTCGGCGGCAAGCCGGTGGCCTGCTCGGCCACGGTGCTCGTCGACGGCCGGCCGATCGAACGTGCCGATGTGCAGGAAGGGGCCGAAGGCATTGGCCCCCTGGCGGGCAACGAGGTGCACGCGCGCTACGAACTGGAACGCGGCATTCCGGCGTTCTTTGATTCGATCCACGACGCCGGAACGAAGCAGGCGGGCTTCGGCCTGCAAATCATCGGCACCGAAGGAATCATCGATCTGCGAATGGACCAGGAGCCGCTGGCACACCTGTTGGCCGGCAGCCCATTCCGCCCTTCGGGCAAGCCGCGTTCGTGGGTACCCATCAGCAGTGCCGGCATCGACCAGCCCGAGCCCGATTCGGCGTTAGGGCAGGAACTGTCGGCGCACACCGTATCGGGCCGCGATCTGATTGCCGCCGTACGCGAAGACCGGCAGCCGCTGTGCAACATGTACGAAGGCCGCACGGTTATCGAGATGATCTCGGCGGTGTTCGAGTCGCAGCGGCTCGGCGGCCAGCGCGTCACGTTTCCGCTCGCAACGCGCGAAAACCCGCTGACGAAGCTCGCTTAGCTTGGGCGAATGTCGGCGATCGCCAGCTCGGCCGCGAGGTTCAGCTAACGAACTTGCTACGCAAACTGCCTCGGCCGCTTTTTTCAGCGGGTCGAAGATCACTGCGGCCGTGCAGCCGCACGTTTCCAGCAGCACGGCCATGCTGCGCGCGGTCTGAAAATAATCGTCGACGGTCAGAATCCGGCGGCTGACCTGATAGCCCGGTGCAAGGAGTGACATTGTACTTAAACCTACCGGCAGGTCTTCCGAGGTACCAGCCGCGGAAAAACTGCAACTTGCGCGAGCGTTGCGTTAAGCAAACGTCATCCGTTGCCGTCCGACTCCAGCCTCGGTTTCTTGGGGCGCAAGGCCTCGATTCGACTGATGAGTTCGATCGAGACCGGTGGCTTGGCCAGATAGTCTTGGAAGCCACGGTCCAGGGCTTGCTGGCGCTCGTAGCGGCCGGCAAATGCGGTGAGCGCTAAGGCCGGAATCTCAGGCCGGTGCGCCGCTTTTTCCGCCGCCCGAATGCGGCGGATCAATTCGAACCCGTCCATATCGGGCAGGCCGATATCACACACCAGCATCTGGAGGTCGCCTGAGGCAAGAGCCTCGAGCGCGGCGGCGCCCGACTCGACGACCGTCATCTCGGCGCCGGCTTGCTCGAGAAAGCGTTTGATCGCTCGCCGATTCTCAGGATCATCTTCGACCAGCAGAACCTTGAGGCCTGCGAGGCGATGCTCAAATCCAGCGACTGGCTTGTCGGCTTTGGTATCGGTTCCCCGATCGCCCTCGGCCAGCGGCAAGCGAATGGTGGCGGTCGTCCCTTGGCCCACTCCGGCGCTGGAAATCTCGATCGCTCCGCCATGCAAACTCATCACTTCTTTGGCAATCGCCAACCCCAGCCCCAGACCGCCCGAGGTTCGCCGCGTGTTTTCGGCTTCGACTTGCTTGAAGCGGTCGAACACATGCGGCAGCATTTCGGGGGCAATGCCAATCCCGCTGTCCTTGATCGTTAGTTGGCACTGCAGACCGTCGCAGCGCATGCGGATCTCAATGCGCCCTTCGGCCGGGGTGAACTTCACGGCATTTGACAGCACATTGGAAACGACCTGCTCGAGCCGCCCGGGGTCGGCGAGCACTAGCAGGTTTTCGTCGCCGAAATCGACATCGATGGTTTGACGTTTTGTCTCGGCCATCGGCCGAATTTCGTCGATTACCGATTTCACCACCGAATACAGCTCGATTTTGCGCCGCTCGAGCCGCAGCTTGCCGGCGACGATCCGCGAACTGTCAATCAGGTCTTCGACCAGGCGCTTTTGGGTTTGGATCGAATGTTCGATGCCGCGGATCGCCTCGCGAATGTGCTCGGGCTTCGCGGTGGCCGATGCCAACGTTTTCGACCACAGGTCGATCGCCGACAGGGGCGTGCGCAGTTCGTGCGAGACCATCGCCAGAAAATGGTCCTTGGCCTGATTCGCCGACTCGGCCGCTTGTTTGGCTTCCACCAACGCCTGTTCCGCGATCTTGCGCGCGGTGATATCGACAAACGTGATCACGACGCCGCCAATGCGATCGTCGGTCGTGCGGTACGGCAGCACACGGCGCATATACCAGCGTCCGCTGTTGCCCTTCGTCTCTTTTTCCAGCGGCACCACCTTTTCCAAAACCCGCTGTGCGTCGTCCATCAGCTCGGGATCCTCGAACTTCCGCGCAAGGTCTTGCAGCGAGCGGCCCACGTCGCTGGGGACGACCTCGATCAGATCCTTGACGGCGGGAGTAAATCGGCGAATGCGGAAATAAAAATCGAGAAAGATCACCGCGATATCGGTGCTGCTGAGCAGGCTATCGAGGTCGTTGCTCGTCGCCTCAAGCTCTTGCATCTTGGCGTGCAGTTGCGCGTTGACCGTCGTGAGCTCTTCGTTGGCGGCCTTCAGTTCTTCGTTGCCGGTTTGCAGCTCCTCGATCGTGCTTTGCAATTCGTCCCGCGTGCGGCGCTGCTCGTCCTCGAGATGCACCGTACCCCGCGCCTCGCCGGCGGCGGCCACCGCCGGGGCGAGCGGATGATCGGGCCTGATGATGAAGCTGACCAGCAGGTAGCATGGAGCGATCTGCTCATCGAGTTGCGTCGCCGCGATTTCGACGCGCACCGTGCCACTCCGGGTGCTGAGAATTGCTTCCGGAACGATGTGCGATTCGCTGTTGCTTGTCGCCTGATGCAACGCGGCGCGCACGGCGACGCGCAGCTCATCGCGCAGCATCACATGCAGGTCGCGGGTCGGCTCGCCGGTGGGATGCGTCAAAAACTCCTGCGTTTGCCCGTGCAAATAAACGATGCGATGTTCCCGGTCGACGACCACCGACGGCGGCGTGAATTGGTTCAGCAGCGCGCGCTGCGCAATTTGCCCGACAGTGAGTCGGTCGGCTTCGGCGTTCGGATCGTTCGTTTCGTCTGCCGACGTGAATTCCACCTCGCTCATGCCGCTGCCTCAGTGCGGATAGGATGCCGACATCATACTGTTTTGTTGAGGGTTCAGCAGTTGGACAGGAAACAGGCGCGGGCATATTTGGAGAAGCATCAGACATAAAAAATGAGGGTTTTCCGCAGTTTTTCGGGAATATTTTCCGATGAGGCATGGCATTTGGTATCGTGCGCAGGACCGAGTTGGAACGTCGATTACGTAAGGGAAAGGATCGCTGCGATGGCAACCGAACCCATGGTGTTTGTGGTTGACGACGAAGAGCAAATCCGCCGTCCTTTGGCGCTGTTGCTGCGCGAGGCAGGCTTCAAGGTCGAGAGCTTCGGCAGCGCGGAATCGTTCCTTGCCACCTACGAAGGCGAACCGGGGTGCTTGCTGCTCGATATCCGCCTGGCCGGGGCGATGAACGGGCTGGACCTGCAGCAGGCGTTGGCCGAGCGCGGCCACGGACTGCCGATCGTTTTCATGTCGGCTTATGCAAACGTGCCGACCACCGTACAGGCCATCAAGGCCGGCGCCGTCGACGTGCTCGAGAAGCCGTTCGACACCGAGGCGCTGGTCGGCCGGGTGCGCACCGCGATCGAGCACGGGATGCAAAACTACGCGCGGCGGAAAGAGCTGGCTGCGGAGTTGGAAAAGCTTTCGCGCCGACAGCGCGAAGTCATGCAGTTGTTGCTCGAGGCACGCGACACCAAAGAGATCGCCCGCACGCTGGGGATCAGCCCCAAAACGGTCGAAAAGCATCGGGCCAACGTGCTGCTAAAGATGCGCGTCGACAACGTCGTCGGGCTGATGCGCCACCTGATGCCCAACGAAGTGGCCGCGCTTTGATCACCCTTGGCCATTGCGCGACCAGCCGTGGCGAATCTTTGGCTTGGCGCGTCTGCTAGAGTATATTGCTCTTCCCGCCTGTGCGGCTCCGCCGGTGTTCGATTCCAGCCTGCTGGCCTGCGAGCAATGAAATGCTGACGATTGCCAATTCCAATGGGTCGCGCTATGGGCATTACGGCCGGCGCGATTTTTTGCGGATCGGAGCCCTGGGGGCCGGCAGCCTGTTATCGCTGCCGCGCTACTTGCAGGCCAAGGCGGCCGGCAGCGACTACGTTCGCGATAAAGCGATCGTTTTCCTGTTCATGCAGGGCGGTCCCAGCCAGCTCGAAACCTTCGATCCCAAGCCCGACGCCCCGGCGGGTATTCGCACCACAACCGGGGTCACGCCGACCTCGATACCAGGCGTGCAGTTCGGCAACGCCTTCCCCGCCTTGGCTGCGCGGGCCGATCGAATGACGATCGTCCGGTCGTACGTGCCGGGCAACCCGAAGCACGACATCAAGCCGATTGTGGGCGAAGCGACGAACCAGGCCAGCCTGGGAGCGCTGTACGCCCGGTTGGCCGGGACAACCAATTCGCGATCCGGATTGCCGACCAGCGCCTGTTTGTATCCGCGATCGGTGGACCCGGCCTGCGGCGACGCCAGCAGCAAGTTCGGTCGATTCAATGATCCAGGTCAACTCGGCTCGGGCTACGCGCCGTTTATGCCCGGCGGGAATGGCCCGCTCGAAACCGCGATGCGGCTGACCATGGAACGAACGCGGCTCGAAAATCGCCGCGACCTGCTCAGTCAAATCAACACGCTACGGCGCGCTGCCGACAAGTCGCGGTTGATCGAAGGCATGGACGAGTTCGACCAGCAAGCGTTTGACATTTTGTTGCAAGGAGCAGCCGACGCGTTCGACCTGTCGAAGGAAGACTCGCGCAACGTGGCGCGCTACGACACGTCATCGCTTGTGACCGCCGACCAGATCGACAAGAAATGGAAAAACTACAATCGCTATGTCGATCACAATCGATCGATCGGCAAGCTGCTGCTGCTGGCCCGTCGGCTGGTGGAAGCGGGAGTGGGCTTCGTCACCATTACCACCGATTTCGTCTGGGATAATCATGCCGACGTGAACAACGTGGGCGTCGAAGAGGGGATGAAATACTGCGGCTTTGCCTTCGACCACGCGGTAAGCAATTTCCTCGATGATCTGGCCGAGCGCGGGCTCGAGGACAAGGTGTTGCTCGTTTGCTGTGGCGAGATCGGCCGCACGCCGCGGATCAATACTCGCGGCGGTCGCGATCACTGGGGGAGCGTGGCGAGCGTGCTGATGGCCGGTGGCGGTTTACCGCGCGGCCGCGTTTATGGTCGTTCGACGCCCGATGGCGGTGAGCCCGACAGCCAGGCGGTTTCGCAAAAGAACCTGGTCGCGACCCTGCTACACACGGTGTTCGATATCCCGCGGCTGCGCGTGGCTCCGAACC